>NZ_KV792263.1:0-23176 GCF_001808125.1 Staphylococcus sp. HMSC14D10
GGACTCATCAGTCCGATTTGACGTAGAGCCCAAAAAAGAGCAAGACACTGATTCAACATTTGAATTTAGTCCTACTCATTTATTAGTTTATATTATTATTGTCCATGATAAATTTTAAATTTTAACGGTTTAATACCATGTGATGCCCATTCATTATAAATACGATTTTTATCAATGCGATTATCAATAATGGCGATTCCGCAATCACCACCGCCAGCACCTGATGTCTTGGCAGCAGCACCATAACATTCTCCAATATCACATAACATTTTTAAATTTTCAGTTTCAATGTCGACTGTCGCTTCATTATCCATTTGTTGAATAATCATACGATTTTGTCGAATCATTTTCTGAACACCTTTAATATTATTTGTTTTAAACGCATAGATAAGATTTTCAACACATGTATGAGATTGATCAAGGAATCTTCCATAAAAAGAAGGATCTGATTTTAAGCGCTTCACTTCACTGACTAAATGAGGTGATGAAGCAGGCGAACCTGTCCAACCGATTAAGACTTCCATATTCTCTGGGGCCTGTAAAGGTTCAATATGAAGACCCGGCCAATTTTTTTCTAATACTTCATTAACTGATGTTTCTTCCATCTGTTGTTTGACCCAATCGTGATCGAAAGTCCTATAAGCTAGCCAGCCACTGTATACACTTACAGCTATATCACCACATGAGCTTAAACTTTGTAATCGCATATTAGAAATGACTGCAAGTTTATAAATATATAGGTTAGATAATTGCATATCGTAAAACTCATTTAATGCTTTGACGACTGACACTAAAACTGCCGCACTAGAACCAAGCCCATATTTATTACCTGAAGCATCATCTAAATTACTATCGATTTCTAAATGAAAATGCTTCAATTTGACGTTGCAACTTCTCGCATATTGTTCGAAAACTTCAATTGCAGTTACAACATACTTTAATTGACTAGCAGCATTAGCATCGGAGATATCAATTTTATCTTCATTGCGATTAAACGTTACAGGTTCATAATGTAATGTCTTGGAATGAATCGTACTTGTTACTGCATTAGAAGCTTCAATTGAAGCTGTAACAAATCGATCGACCGCAATTAAGACAGACTTATATCCTGGCTCAGTCACTGCATATTCACCTGCTACATAAAGCTTTCCTGGTGCTTTCACCTGAATCATTATATCTCTTCCTTACTTAATTATTTCGACTCCTGATTGGGTAATGTCACTTGTGATGATTTGTGATTGATCAAATTCTTGTAAGAATTTATCTACGATAGCTTGTTGATTTTTCTTTTCAATCAATACTTTAACGTTAGGACCCGCGTCCATTGTAAAGTAGCAAGGTAACCCCGCTTCTCTACATTCATGAACGATGCGCATAGCATCATAACTTTCTGGTACTAAATATGTAAATGGAGGTTGTGCTCCCAAATTAGTTGCATGCATGCGTAAACCATTAGCTTCAATAACTTCACCCATACGCTTGAAATCTTTTTGAGCAATGGCTTCTTTAATCTCTTTCAAATCTGGTTCAACGTTATCTAACCAATATTGATAAAAACGTGATGTATCACGTGTAAGTGACATGCCTGAACGACTGGATACCTTTTTAGATTTGTTATTAATAACAACAAAAACCATAGCCAATTCATTTTCCCAGCCATCCGCTTCAACACGGTGTGCAAAGGAAGTTTCATCGTCATTTCCTTTTTCCCATTCAGCAAATCCACCATAAATACTGCGAGATGCTGAACCAGACCCACGACGCGCTAATCGTGAAAGATCTTTATCAGACAAACCTAATTGTAGAGCTTCATTACACGCACCGGCTAATGCAGCATATGCACTTGCTGACGAAGCTAAACCTGCAGCTGTTGGAACAAAATTCTCACTTTCAATAAGCGCATGTTCTGAAATCCCAGCTTCTTTACGAATCATTTCCATATAACGTTGAATCTTAGCGCTTTCCTTAGCATTTACAGCTTCCCCGTTAAGAATTAACTGATCTTCTGTTAATGTTTCATCAAATGTTACACGTGTTTCAGTGTAAAAACGGTCTAGTGTAACTGACAAACTATTATTCATTGGTATGATTAATGCCTCATCGGCTTTACCCCAATATTTAATCAGTGCAATATTCGTATGTGCGCGTGCTTTACCATTCTTTTTCAATGGTTTATCCTCCTAACTTCTCAATCCATGTATGTTGTGCACCAGCTTTTTCAACTGCAGCGACAATATTCTTAGCTGTTTGCAATTCTTTAGCTAAGATAAGCATACTACCACCACGGCCGCCACCTGTTAATTTGCCAGCGACTGAACCATTCTCTTCTCCTAAGCGAAGAAACATTTCTATTTTGTCGTGACTCACCGTCAATGTTCTTAAGTCATCTTGACATTGATTAAAGATTGTAGCTAATTGATCAAAACTATGATGCTCAATCGCTTCACTAGCTGAATACACTAAAGAACCAATATGTTTAACAACTTGCATATAATTCTTATCATTATCACACAATTGATGCACATCTTCGACTGCTTGTTTAGTAGAACCTTTAACACCTGTATCGATAACTACCATATAACCATCTAAATCTAAGGTCTTTAATATTTCAACTTCGCCCTTTTGATACCAAACAGGTTGATTCGTAACGATAGTCTTAGTATCTATACCACTTGGTTTACCATGAGCTATACGTTCTGCCCAGTCTGCATTTTCTAATAATTCTTTATCAGTTAGTGGTAAACCTAAATAATCATAGCTTGCTCTTATGAAAGCGACAGCAACGGCTGCACTTGATCCTAAACCTCTAGATGGTGGTAAATTTGCTTGAATTTTTATTAATAATGGCTCTTCTACCTTTTTATTCTCTACGAAATGGCCAATTAAAGATTTCAAATGTTCTGGCGCATCATAAAGTGGTCCATCATAGACATCACTTTGTATCGCTGAGTAATTACCTTTTTCTAAACTTTCGATTAAGACTTTTACTTTTCCTGAAGTAAACGGAATCGCAATTGCAGGTTCACCAAATGTTACCGCATGCTCCCCGATTAATATTATTTTGCCGTTAGACTCCCCATAGCCACGTTGTACCATGATATCTCACCTTTAATATTCTTTCTGAAAAATTATTTTCGAGGTCAGTGGATATACTTATCATGCATATATCCTAAATCTTTCAACTCTATAAATGCCTATGTCAATTTGTATTTAAATTACTGACCTTTTATCGTAGCGTGTACGCAAATTAACTTTATAATTGCATGTCATAGTCTATCCACATTTTTGTAACCTTCTTCGACTTGAATAAAAGATAGACTCAGTTAATTTAACTTTAAAACTTAAAAATATTTATACCCTAAAATTAAAATCTCTAACATACTGTCATGTTAGTCTTTTAATTAAGATGGCCTTCGTTCTTGATTAATCTCCACCATCAATATATTAAAATGATACACAATCTACATCGTTTTTATATTAATCCACCTAAACTATATTACTATAAAAAGTAATAGGAATATAGCAATTTATAATAAATTTGATATATAATTCCACCTAAAATTACATTATTCCAAATGAAAAGGGAGTAGAACAGAAATAATATTTTCTCAGAATTTATTTCGTTGTATCCCCAGCTTGCTTAGCCTGTAGAATTTCTTTAGGAAATTATCTTTGCTGGGGCCCCGAACCCCAACTTGCTTATCTTGTAGTATTTCTTTAGGAAATTCTCTTTGTTAGCGCCCCGCTTACGAGGCAAGGATGACTAGGTTTGAAAAAACGCTTGACGCAAGCGCATTTTCAAACCAGTCAGCTACTGACAACATGATAAAGTAGGCTGAGACATTTTTTTTTGTCCCCAGCCTATTTAACTGTATCAAATTTTCAATTTTAAAAGTTGTTTCACGCTTAATCAGCTTCTATTGAACGATTCATCTTCTCATTACGATCTATCATCTTGTCGAAGTAACCTTCATAACGTGTCCATTCATCTTCAGTGATTGGATCCATATTCAGATTACCACCTAAATCTTTAATAGCGTGTAATAATTGGAACATCACATCTTGGACTTTAATCTCTCGCCCAAACAACGTTTCCAGTGATGCCATACATTCAGGTTGTATATCCGGATATTTAAATTTAGTCACTTCGCCTTTAAGTGCATGTTCATAGAAGACACGCATCATTTCCGCGCGTTCTGAACCTGATCCTTCAACACAAAGATATATTTGCACTGCAATACCACCACGTACACGACGTTGTGAAATGCCGGCAAACTTTTTACCATCAATGCTTAAATCAAATTTTCCTGGGCAATATGAGTGCTCAATCTCTCGTGTATCAATCTCTACATCTTCATTTTCAAACATTTTGCAAATCAATAAATACATTACTGTAAATGCTTCATCAATTGTCGTTTCCGTTTGACCTTTGAAAATAAGTGAGATATTTAATACTCCTTGATCTAACACGACACCAAGACCACCCGAATTCCTCACAATTGCGTTATAACCTATTTCATCAGTTAAATATCGAATACCATCTTTAAGGAATGGTAAGCGCGAATCATGAATACCGAGAATAACGGTATGTTGGTGAATCCATGTTCTGACCACATTGCATGATAAATCTTTACCTACGCTTTCTGAAAACGTATCGTCAAAAGCAAATGATTGCATTGGCGCTAAACCAGACGAATGGTCTACATAGCGCCAATCGATATCATTAAAGTATTTACTCGCTAAGTCCATTATTGTAATGTTTGAGCAGCTGTAATGATTGATAATTTATAAACGTCTTCAGTTGAGCAACCGCGTGATAAGTCGTTAACAGGTGAGTTTAAACCTTGTAATACAGGACCAACTGCGTCAAAACCACCTAAACGTTGAGCAATTTTGTATCCAATATTACCTGCTTCTAAACTTGGGAATACAAAGACATTTGCATTACCTTGAATTTTAGCGCCTGGCGCTTTTTTCTCAGCTACTGAAGGTACAATAGCAGCATCAAATTGGAATTCACCATCAATTACAACGTCTGTTAAGCCTTCAGATTCTACTTTTTCTTGAGCTAATTTAACTGCATTTGCTACTTTATCAACATCGTCAGATTTAGCTGAACCTTTAGTTGAGAAGCTTAACATAGCAACACGTGGGTCCATGCCGAAGCTTTTAGCTGATTTCGCACTTTCAACTGCGATTTCTGCTAAATCAGATGATTCTAATGTTGGGTTAATTGCACAGTCACCGAATACATATTGTTGATCATCTTTAATCATAAAGAAGATACCAGAAGTTTTAGATACGCCTGGTTTCGTTTTAATGATTTGTAATGCAGGGCGAACAGTATCTCCAGTTGAATGTGCTGCACCACTTACTAACCCGTCAGCATGACCAGCGTAAACTAACATCGTACCGAAATAGTTAACGTTATTTAATAATTCATCAGCTTGTTCTTCAGTTGCTTTACCTTTACGGCGTTCAACGAATGATTTAACTAATTCTGGTTTTAATTCGCTTGTAGATGGATTAATGATTTCGATGTCTGAAACATCTAATCCTTTATCTTTAGCTAATAAGTTAATTTTGTCATAGTCACCTAAAACTACAGGTGTTACATAGTCAGTTGCTTGTAATTGTGTAGCAGCTGTTAACACACGCTCATCTTCACCCTCAGGTAATACGATTTTGACATTTTTTCCTGAAAGTTTTTCTTGTAATACATCTAATAAACTAGACATAATGCCCTCCTAAATAATTTCATAATAATATTTTGCACTCTAATTATACTGTATTTATAGTGATATTTCCATTTCACTAATTTGTAATCATTTAAGTATGTTTACTAATTCTCTTTATGATAAAATTTAATCTGTAATAAATAATAATAATCAATTTTGAAGGAGCGATCCACATGAGTGAAGCAGCTGAAACTTTAGATGGTTGGTACAGTCTTCATTTATTTTATGCTGTAGATTGGACAACATTTAGACTAGTACCTGAGGATGAACGTGAAGCTATGATCAATGAATTCAAGACATTCATTAACGATAAAGCTAGTGCTAGAGAACAACAAGCTGGCGACTATGCGCTATATAATATTACAGGTCAAAAAGCTGACATTCTATTATGGTACTTACGTCCAGAAATGAAAGAACTTAATGAAATTGAAAATGAACTCAATAAACTTCGTATTGCTGATTTCTTTATTCAAACATACTCATACGTATCAGTGATTGAATTAGGTAATTACTTAGCAGGTAAGTCTGATGAAGATCCATATCAAAACCCACATGTTAGAGTGAGACTATATCCTGAATTACCTAGAACAGAGTATATTTGTTTCTATCCAATGGATAAACGTCGTAATGAGACTTATAACTGGTATATGTTACCAATGGAAGAACGTAAGAAATTAATGTATAACCATGGTATGATTGGTCGACAATATGCAGGTAAGATCAAACAATTCATCACAGGGTCAGTTGGTTTTGATGACTTTGAATGGGGCGTAACTTTATTCTCTGATGATGTACTACAATTCAAGAAAATTGTATACGAAATGCGTTTTGATGAGACAACTGCTAGATATGGAGAATTTGGTGGTTTCTATATTGGTCACATCTTAAAAACAGATGATTTCGAACACTTTTTTGCTATCTAAACTTGTTATTATATAAATCTATTTTGTGATATTCATAACTTGTTCCCTTCTAAGCTTGCTTGAACATGGCTTTGAAGGGAACTTTTTATTTATAGAAATAAATTGATAATGGAACTCTAATGTATCTCTAACAAAGATGACGTGCCAAACTTTATAAATGCCCACAATATCTTATTTTGATAATAGTTTAATAGACGAATATTTAGGGAATAGCTATTAATCGCCACATTTAAATAGGTTTTAAAACAACGATAACCTGAGGCACTTACTATGCCTCAGGCTATTATAGTGTAGTATATGTTTTGGGAGAACTTAATTACTACTCTGAACATTAACAACTATGAAAATATTGTCGCTACTCAATATTATTCATAAATTGCTAACTAATTATTATTTAACCAAATTGTAATATTTTGAAACATTATAGAATGAGTTTGTATATATTTTTTATTTTAAATGTATTGCAACATTATACTATAACGATTAATGTACACTCTTTTTAATTTTTTAACATTTAATTGTTATATTTTCTTCATTTTAAAGCGCGAATTTTCTAGGCATTTGTTATAAACAAACATACTTAATGTGTGAGATTCTTTTTATAAGAGTGAATCAGAGCTTAGAAACTTTTAATATAAGCGTGCTTACTTCAATTAGCTACTTTAATTTTGTATCATAAACCTAAAAGGCTTTTATATCTTAGACTCATTGACTATAATTATGAGTACATCTTAACGAATGGTGATGAAATGGATAATACACAAATACACGAAAATGCAGATGAAAAATTAATTAAAGACGTTGTCATGATGGCTGGACGCATATTATTGGAGTCCGGTGCTGAAGGTACACGTGTTGAAGATACAATGACACGTATTGCACGTAAATTAGGCTATCCTGAGAGTAATAGCTTTGTTACCAATACTGTTATTCAATTTACATTACATAATGAATCTTATCCTCGAATTTTTAGAATTAATTCACGTGATACGAATCTCATTAAAATTTCTCAAACCAATGAAATCTCACGCTTAATCACAAAAGGTGCAATTACGCTAGAAGAAGCTAAATTAAAACTTGAGAATATATATGTCGCTAAACGTGATAGTAGTTTACTATTCAAGGGAATTGCTGCTGCCATTATTGCCATTAGTTTCCTATATTTACAGGATGGCAAACTTGTCGATGTTATCACCGCATTGTTAGCGGGTGGCTTAGGTTATCTTGTAGTTGAAATACTAGATAGACGTTTACATGCGCAATTTATTCCAGAATTTTTAGGGTCACTCGTTATAGGAATTATTTCAGTACTTGGTCATTATTTATTACCCACAGGTGATCTTGCAACAATTATTATTGCCTCTGTAATGCCTATTGTTCCTGGAGTACTTATAACAAATGCCATTCAAGATCTATTTGGTGGACACATGCTTATGTTTACAACGAAGTCCTTAGAAGCACTCGTCACTGCTTTTGGTATTGGCGCTGGCGTTGGTTCAGTTTTAATCTTAGTTTAGGAGTGGGAATGAATGTTTTGGATATTAAACTTAATTTTTAGTTATACCGCTTCACTTTTTTTCTGTGTGATCTTCGATGCGCCTAGGAAACTCTATCTCTCTTGTGGATTTGTAGGAGCATGTGGTTGGATGGTTTACATTCTTTTTTATCAAGGTTTAAACACACATACGATCTACTCAAGCTTCTTCGGAAGTTTAGCGTTAGGTTTAATTAGTCACTATATGGCTCGTACAAAGAGGGAACCAGCAATTATCTTCATGGTACCTGGAATTATTCCTCTTGTACCTGGTGGTCTAGCGTTCGATGCTACTAAGAATTTAGTACTATTAGACTTCAGTAAAGCGATTAATACAATGCTTGAAGTAACACTCATTGCTGGCGCCATTGCGCTCGGCTTATTATTTGCAGACCAAATTTCTAAAATTATATTATCTGGTTTTGCAAGAACACGAAAAAGAATATAACATCATTTATACTATTGTTGATAATAGAAAAGCGCGTGGCTCCCTAGAGCCCGCGCTTTTTAAAGTTAAACTATTTATAAGTATCATCTACCATATCTTCAACTTCTTTTTCAGAACGATTTAAAATTAATCGACTTAATTCATCATTATCCATTCGCTTCAATTTAGGATAACGGATAACGAAGAAAATCAGTCCAATTACTAACCATCCACCTAAAGCAATATATGACGGCATTGAGAGCGATGCTGGTGATCCAGGCACTAACAATAACAGAAGGAAAATAAATGATACAATCGAACCAAAAATGGCAAATGTCTTATAAACAGGTCCGTACGTATTACTTTCTTTATTAAAACTGAACAACTTAGCTGCAGATAAACATGTAATAAAATAAGCAATTGATACGCCAGTTGACGACATATCAACAATCCATGTTAATGCAGTACGACCTAACCAAGGTGCAATTAATGTAACAGCTACTAAAAAGATAATCGCTACATATGGTGTCTTATATTTAGAATGTAATTTACTAAAAGCAGTTGGCATAATGCCTGAACGCCCCATTGAGAATAACAATCGACTTGCACTCATTAAAAATCCATTTAAACCTGTAAATATCCCCATAATAATTGCTATGGCTAATACACCTAAACCAATATAACCAAATGCTGACTGTGTTTCAGCACCTGTTACCCATAAGTTACCATTTAAACTTGCATTATTAGTACTTAACCAACCTGTGTATAAAATCATTACGACATACGTCAGTGACGCTGCCAACAAACTATACACTATCAATTTAAATGTCTTATTAGGTGAAAAGTTAAATTCTTCTGCAGTTTGAGGAATGCTGTCAAAGCCAACATACGCCCAAGGCGCTACTGCCACAATCATAATTATAGATGTGAACCAACCTGATTTAGGATTAGCTAATGGTTGTAAATTCTCAAATGCAAAATTATTTCCAAAGAACGAACCGAAAAACATAAGCAACACAACAATAACCATAGCTACGCAAAAGTAATATTGCAATGAACCTGATACACTTGCACCACGGATTGCTACTAGCATAAAGACAAGTAATAACACAGTGGCAATAATGATTTCAGTTATGTAAACGTCCCATCCTGCAATCGTGTATAACTTCCCATTATTCAACAAATCCGGAAGTAGAAATTTTACTAATAAACTAAATGCCGTTGCATTAAGTGCAACAACACATACATACCCAAATGTTAAAAACCATGATGAGAAGAAACTAACGTATCTACCAAAACTTAAATAACTAAATGCAAAGGCGCCACCTGAAACTGGAAATTTTTCTACCAAGGCCCCATAACTTACTGCAATGAGTATCATTAATAATGCACCAATTACGATACCTATAGATGCAGCAATTGGACCAGATTGCTTAATCCAATCTCCAGGTAAAATAAAAGCACCCCAACCTATACATGAGCCATAAGCAATAGCCCAGACAAACTTTTCAGAGAGGTTCTGTTTCAAATCGCCTCTATCTATATCCTGATTTTGATTATTTTTACTCATAAAATAAACTCACCTCAAGTATGCTATATACCCAAAAGGTGAGTTGTTTAATCTATATTATTGACACAATATAAGTGCTTTGCAGTTTTATATAAAACTAATAAATTTGATAAATTATGTTAAATTTTATCCTACAAATTTAAATGTAGAGATAATAAGCATTAACCAACCCGCGATAAATAATACACCACCAATTGGTGTAATCGCTCCTAAGATACGGATTTGTGTTAAAGCTAATATATATAACGAACCACTAAAGAACACCACACCAAGGAAGAGGAGCCAACCTGCCCAATTCACATTAATAGATGTTGTACCACTAATAACACCAATAATGATTAATCCTAATCCATGGTACATTTGATAATTCACTGCTTTTTCCCAAACTGACATATATTTGTCCGATAATTTACCTTCAAGACCATGTGCACCAAATGCCCCAGTACCAACTGACATCATTGTACATAGCGCACCTAGTATTATAAATAATTTCATCATATACATTCATTCTCCTCATTCAGTTTAAAAATCAAATATTGATTCTCCATTACCAATTTCATCATCCGTTACCATTGTATTAGATGGCAAACTATTATTCTGTGACGATTTCATTGAATCTGGAACTTTTCTACCCATCGCCTCAATTTCTGCAGCAGTCACTTTGGATTTACCTTGTGACGATGAAGTGTTTAAACTTTGATTTACTTTTGAAAATGACGTAGTCACAGTATTTGTAAAATCCTGACCTTGTGATTTTGATGACGCTGGCTTACTTTCGTTGTTAGCATATATTGACGTTAATGTATGAATCGCATACATATGTTTCTCGAATTGTTGCTCGTTAGTAGCCTCATCAGCTTGCACTAACTCATGTTCAATTAGTTGAATCACTTGCGCTCTATTCATTTAAGCCTCCCCATTCTCGCACCAATTGATAGGTGATTTACCTTTGGATTCTAAATAACCATTAGTTTTAGAATATGGTTTAGAACCAAAGAAGCCACGATAAGCCGATAACGGACTTGGATGTGGCGATTTAATAATATAGTGTTTTGATGTATCAATTAATTTAATTTTCTGTTGTGCAGGCTTACCCCATAATATGAATACAACATCATCACGATGTTTCGAAATAGCTTGGATCACTTCATCTGTAAATATTTCCCATCCAATGTCCTTATGGGAATGTGCTTCACCTTTACGTACAGTTAATACAGTATTTAATAACAGAACACCTTCACGTGCCCAGTCCTGTAGATGTGGAGAAGTTCTATGACAGCCGATATCATCTTCTAATTCTTGATACATATTTCTTAAAGATGGTGGGAATTTAGCATTGGGTTGAACTGAAAATGCTAACCCATGTGCTTGGTTAGGTCCATGATATGGATCTTGACCCAAAATAACAACTTTAATATCTTCAAATGGTGTTAAATCAAAAGCTTGATAAATGTTTTCTCTATCTGGATAGACGATTTGTGTCGTATATTCTTTTTCTAAAAAATCATGCATTGCTTTAAAATCATGTTTTGTTGTAATGTCATGAAAAATGTCTGACCATTCCATCGTTTTCACCTCACTTCTATTTTAACATATGACCCCTTTGGAACGTGATATAAATCGCCTTACTATCTTCATGCTAGAACAATAGTTGAGTTACATGATATGATAAATAAAGATGTAAATAATTGACAGGAGTGATAATACATGGCATTAAAAAAAGTATTAACAATTGCCGGCTCTGATACAAGCGCTGGCGCAGGTATGCAAGCCGACCTTAAAACATTTCAAGAACTAAACACTTACGGTATGGTGGCTTTAACAGCTGTTGTAACAATGGACAAAGAAACTTGGTCTCACGATGTGACACCACTTCCAATGGATGTATTCGAAAAACAATTAGAAACAGTCATTTCAATTGGTCCAGATGCTGTTAAAACAGGTATGCTTGGAACTGAAGAAATCATTAAACGTGCTGGCGAAGCATTTGAACAATCAGGTGCAAAATATTTCGTAGTAGATCCAGTTATGGTATGTAAAGGGGAAGACGAAGTACTTAACCCAGGAAATACAGATGCAATGATTAAATATTTATTACCTAAAGCAACGGTCGTAACACCTAATTTATTTGAAGCTGGTCAATTATCTGGATTAGGTAAATTAACGTCAATTGAAGATATGAAAAAAGCTGCAAAAATCATTTATGATCAAGGTGCTCAACATATTATTATTAAAGGTGGTAAAGCATTAGATCAAGATAAATCTTATGACTTATATTATGATGGTCAAACATATTATCAATTAACAACTGATATGTTCCAACAAAGTTATAACCACGGTGCAGGTTGTACATTTGCAGCAGCTACAACAGCTTACTTGGCAAATGGTAAATCACCTAAAGAAGCTGTTATTAGCGCTAAAGCATTTGTGGCATCAGCAATTAAAAATGGTTGGAAAATGAATGACTTTGTAGGCCCAGTTGATCACGGCGCATACAACCGCGTAGAACACATCGACGTCGACGTCAAAGAAGTTTAAAGAAGTACTGCATTTTTGAAAAAAATGCTAGTACTTCTTATGCAAAAGACACTAGTCTTTTGTAATCCTTAATTAGATTTCATTGTCCTTCCCCGACGCCCCAACTCGCGTTCATCGTTGACTTTCTTTTTGAAAGTCTCTTTGTCGGGGCCCTAGCATTAGAGTTGAAAGAAGCTCATCAGCGCACTTTCAATTCAATCAGCTACTGTCTGTACTGCATTTTTGAAAAAAATGCTAGTACTTCTTATGCAAAAGACACTAGTCTTTTGTAATCCTTAATTAGACGTCATTGTCCTTCCCCGACACCCCAACTCGCGTTGATCGTTGACTTTCTTTTTGAAAGTCTCTTTGTCGGGGCCCCAGCATTAGAGTTGAAAGAAACTCATCAGCATACTTTCAATTCAATCAGCTACTGTCTGTACTGCATTTTTAAAGAAATATAAGCACTTCTAAAGCTTTTAATCTTGTGTATGATAGTTTGGTCACACTAGGATTAAAAGCTTTTCTTATATCTTCATTATCTTCTAGGTATTTAGTCGTAGTATGCTCTACACAGTCCGTTGCAGTAAAAGTTAGTACCATAGACTCATGTTTTTTATAATCAAATCCATTACTATATTAAGTGTAGAGAGACAAAGGAGGAATTAACAACATGATTATCTACAAGCAAAATATAGAAAACGGTATCCCAATATACGAAATCATTACAAAGACCTTCAAGACGATTACGGTAAAATTCGATGAAACGTTTAGTAAAAATGACATCTATAAATTTCTCTCTCTACTAGAAAGTGACGTTGATAACATGAATTAAGTTATTCATCACATTTCAAAAATTAAAAAGTGTTTTTCGTAATTGAATACGAAAACAAACGAATATTTCAAAATCTTTTTTAAAGTTAAGATGCCCCTAATACTCAAAACTTTAAAAAGTCATTAATTATTCAAAAGCTCACCCTAATAAAATAGCGTTAATGTTAGCCAAGAATGTCCCCTTTTGGAAACTTAGAGAGAAACTTTAAGTTATACTAACATTAATGCTATATCTTTATAATATTGTTTCTTTTTTAACACCTATGATGGGTTATCAACGATTAAATAAATAATTATAAATCAGTATGATTACTTTTTTTAGTAATAACTATTTTTTCTTCACCATTTAAACCAAAGACGTTTATTTCATTATGACTCACTTTTTTGAAGGTCACTTCTTCATCTATATCTATAGTCCTTTTATACTTAACATTAAATTGTGTCCACTCTATTTGAAAATACGCTAATACACAATCCACTACCAGTTGACCAGGAACAATGGTTGAATGAAGCTCATTTTTATCATTAACAAGTCGAAGGTAATGACTTACTTTATCATGACTAAACTTCATCATTTACCTCCTTTTTTATAAACGTTTGTCTAATAAATATACATTGTCTATTATCTTTATATATTTTTAACTCGTAGATATATTGGATATATGTTTTAAACTTTTTCGTACTTTTATGTGTTAAGTACGCCTCGTATTTTAGCCTACATTTTAATGGTTCAAATTCTTCACATGTTGTTCGCACAAGAAGAATATGTTCTTGTTCAAACTTTTGAAACAACTTAAATTTTGGCCAGACGTTTGCACACATGAGTAAAGGCACCACGCCTTTATACGTTCTTTCAACTACTTCGCAATACGCTCTTACTTCTTGTTCACTAAAATATATTTCTATTTTCTCACAAGCCCCATCGTTCGAAGAGTATCGCATTCCCCATTCCTCCTCCAATCCCCATCGTAGCAACTCCCCGCTTCCAATGTGTCATATTTAATAACCTAGTGATTAATGCTACGCCACTTGCGCTATAAGGATGACCAGACGCAATGGCTCCCCCCCACTGATTGACTTGATTAATATTTAATTTTAACTCTTGAATTGAAGCTAAAACTTGTGAACTAAATGCCTCATTAAGTTCTATTGCATCAATGTCACTTATTTTTAAATTTTGTTTTTTTAGTAATTTTGTTACAGCAGGTACTGGTCCAATACCTAGTCGTTTCGGATTGACACCTATTGTCACTGCATCTGTAAACATCATTCCCTCTGATATTCCGTATTGTAATGCCGTTTCTTGATTCATAACGAGTGCAAGCGCAGCGCCGTCATTTTTCATACAACTATTTCCAACCGTTACTGTTCCGTTAGCTAGTAAAGGACGTAATCGATTTAATCGTTGTTCAGTAAGTGTTGGCTTAATACTTTCATCTTTATCAAATAAATGACCTTTGATGTTTAAAGATACAATTTCATTACTTATACTTCCATTCTTATAATATTGATGTGTGAGATGATGACTACGTATCGCAAAGGCATCTTGTTGTTTACGCGTAATATGATAATATTGCGCAACATTTTCAGCTGCCTCTATCATACTTGGATCTTGACCTTTTGGTGCAAAAGAGGCACGCTCATAAAATTCTGGTAATTGTGTATCATACACTGATTGAGGGCGTTTAATCTTCCAAGGAGCACGACTCGTGCTTTCTACTCCTCCAGCTATATAAATATGACCTGCACCAGCTTGAACCATTCGACATGCATATATAATACTTTCTAACCCTGACCCACATTGACGGTCCATTGTAACACCTGGAATACTCTCAGCTAGACCTGCTTCTAATAAGGCTTTACGAGCAATATTTCCACCATTACCTACGATATTTCCAATCACTACATCATCTATATCAGGTATTATTTTAGGAAAAATTGAATTCATTTCTTCAAATAAGGGCATGAGTAATGTTTCAGGTTCTAAATGTTTCAATTTCCCACCGTATTTGCCAAAAGGTGTACGTTTCGCCCATATAATGACCGGTTGGTTCATCATTTAAAGTCTCCTTTTACATAGGCAGTACGCATTTTATTTCGAGCAACTTTGCCACTTTGGGTATATTGCATACTGTCTACTTTTATCAATTTGGAAGGTACATCATATCGTGATAGAACTTTCATAATATGTTGTCTCACAGTTTGGTACTCAAGTTCTATCGATCCTGTATATAGTAAAACCGCTATTTCCCCAAAACGTGGATGCGGTTCTCCTATAACAATTGCTTCTTCTACTCCATCAATATTTTTTATCATTTGTTCAATAACTTGAGGATAAACATTTTTACCTCCAATAATTAATCGTTCATTTTGACGACTCACTAAATATAATTGATTATCTTTAATATAAGCGTAATCGCCTGTTTTAATCCATGTTTCAGGTAATACGACAGATTGATTTACATATCCAGAGAATATCATATTACTTTTTACATTTAATAACCCTATATGATTCTTGTCTTTTTCCTCTAAACCAATCGTTACATTTTGAAATATGTATCCCACTGAATCAACAGAAGCTTTACGGTTAATGTTATAACTAATAAAACTTGCTTCTGACGTTCCAAAAAATTCAATAATATTAGCATGCTGAAATGTTTCGGCTATACGCTTAAACAACGAAGAAGAGAGTTTCGCCCCACTACTTAAAATAGTCGTTAAATGTAGGTGATCGTGATTTATTTTTGTTATTGCATGTAGCATTGTTGGAACAAGAAATAATGCACTATTTGTTGTTTGTTGTTTCATTTTGCTAACGAGCTTAGTCGCATTAAAACGGGTTTGTCCAATAAATGTTCTCCCTGTATATAACGCATAAATACAAGTGTATAAAGACAATGAATGTGCAAGTGGTCCCGGTGCTACAAGTATGTTTTCTTTATGACGAAGTAGCTTTTCATTTTCTTTGTATGACGCAAGCCAAGATGGTTCATTTCGATAATATGCTTTAGGTAACCCTGTTGTCCCAGATGTAAAACCAATATGTAATAGTTGATGGACTTGTGACTGCTCATTTAAATATGTTGGATATGTTTCAGAAGACGTTGTCTTTATCAGTCTATGCTGTTCATCAACAAGATAGTCAATATGATACGTTTCAATCAGTTGATGAATTGTTACTTCAGACCATTGATCATCTAAAAAACATGGAATACTTCCTTGCTCTAATATTGCAAAATAATTCAACATATTATGTAAAGGACTTTTGCTTAACAATCCTACTCGGGACCCTTTTGGTAAATGCATGAAGACTGATTTTAATTGCTGTATTTCTGTATAAAGTTGTTGATATGTCAATACATCTTCTTCGAACGATAGTGCAATCATATCTGGTTGTTCTATTGAATAGTGATTTAATTTATTTAGTATTTCTAACATATAACCCTCTCCAAATGTTAACTGGATTAATTATTATATTAACATTATATGAAAAATAACACATAAAAAATCACTCAAATATATTCATCTGAACGATAATATATTTGAGTGATGGTTTTTATTCTAAATTAGCATGATTATCTTGCATTGCTTCTTCATTAATATTAAAGGCATCCATTAATCCAATCACGACACTATCTAAAAAGATAAGTGAAGATTGTTCAAATAGACTACCTAACGGCTGTTCAGAGCCTTCTGCTTCATGTTTCGTTCCTGCAGGTAAAGTAATCACTGTATCAGCGACATCGCCAATTTTAGATTCTTTTTTAGTTGTTATTAAAGCAATTTTAGCACCAACTGAATGTGCCTTTTCAGCTAATAATCTTAGGTGCTCTGTTGATCCAGAACCGGAAATAATAATTAATAAATCATGCTCTTTAATAGATGGCGTTGTTGCTTCACCTATTGCAGATGCATCTTTTCCTAGTTGATTCAAACGCATTGCAAAGCTATTAGCAACATATCCAGAGCGACCTTTACCAGCTGTAAAGATACGAGATGCGCCAACCACTTCATTTGCAAAACGTCCATAATCATTATCCTCTAGATGTGATAACGTGTTATCTATTTCTTCAAGAATTAAATGATAATTGTTAAAAGTTGGCATTTTATTTACCTTCAATCGCTTCACGACATTGTTTAGCTGCTTCTACAGGATCATCTGCATTAGCAATACCGCCACCAACAATAACTAAATCAGGTTCTTCTGCTACAATTTCTTTAATTGTTTCAGGTTTAATACCACCAGCTACGGCTACTTTAGAATTTTTAATGACTGATTTAACTGTACGTAAGCTTTCTAATGGAGATTGTCCTTCAGCTTGTAAATCATAACCAGTATGAACAGCGATATAATCAGCGCCCATTTCATCTAATTCTTTCGCACGTTTTTCTAAATCTTGTACAGCAATCATATCAACTAACAATTGTTTACCATGTTTGTGTGCTTCTTCAACCGCACCTTTAATTGAAGCATCTTCTGCAACACCTAAGATAGTCACAACATCTGCACCAAATTTAATAGCTTGGCTTACTTCATAGTCTGCTGCATCCATAATTTTTAAATCAGCTAACACTTTCGCATTATTGATATTTTCATTTAAATGTTGAACAGCTGGTAATCCTTCATTAATAACGATAGGTGTACCAATTTCTACGATATCCACATATTCTTCAACTTTTTTAGCTAATTTTGCTGCTTCTTCTTTATTTAATAAATCGATTGCTAATTGTAATTCCATTACAAACATCCTTTCATATCATAGTCATAGTCGTAGTAGTATAAATACCCATGTTAAATATTTTTAAACCTTTAAATCACTTCAAATTATTTTCTTTCATTTATAAATAAATTGAGCATAGGTGTACAATTCGGTAGTTCTTTTTAGTAAAATAGATAGATACACACATTGTATGGTTGTAAGGAGTGAACGTGTTGGAACCCATTAAAGCTGAAGAAGTACAACGATTATTAACTACATTTGAAAACAAACCTGTCTATTTGCATGTTGAAACGACGAATGGTGCATATGCTAATCATTTTGATCAACGTGTGTTTAATGCAGGTACGTTTTTACGAAATATACAAGTCACATATGAACATGCGCAACTAAAGGGCGGAGATAAAGACCCATTTCGTGTTGGGTTGAAACTTCGTGATGGAGGTTGGGTATATGTTCAAGGCCTGACTCACTATGAAATCAATGATAATAATGAATTTTTAATAGCTGGATTTAATTACGAAGGACAGTTGGCTGCAACGATTGAAATCAGTGAACAGCCATTCACAGTATAGAGGAGGAAGATTCATGAAAGATGAAAGACATGTACTAATGATATTTCCACATCCCGATGATGAAACCTTCTCATCTGCTGGGACGATCGCAAGTTATATTGAAAATGGGGTGCCTGTCACTTATGCCTGTCTCACATTAGGACAAATGGGACGTAATTTAGGCAATCCCCCTTTTGCGACAAGAGAGTCACTACCTTATATTCGCGAAAAAGAATTAGAAGCTGCTATGAAAGTGATTGGTATTACTGATTTACGTAAAATGGGTTTAAGAGATAAAACAGTAGAATTTGAGCCACATGAGCAAATGGATGATATGGTAAAAACATTGATTGAGGAGACAAATCCATCAGTGATTATTTCATTTTATCCAAAATTTGCTGTACATCCAGACCATGAAGCAACAGCTGAAGCTGTCGTAAGAACAGTAGGACGTATGCCTAAAGAAAAGCGTCCAAGACTTCAACTCGTGGCATTCAGTAATGATGCACCGGATATTTTAGGTGAACCTGATATATTAAATGACATTAGTCAATATAAAGAGATTAAATTAAAAGCGTTTGAAGCTCATAAATCTCAAACAGGTCCTTTCTTAAAACAATTAGCTAGCCCTGAAGTTGGCGGAGAAACACAAAGTTTTCTAGAAGTCGAACCTTATTGGACGTATCATTTCGACAATTAAAATCATTAGAGGAGGTACAATAAACGAATGACTGAATTTGATTTATCTACTCGAGAAGGTCGCTGGAAACATTTTGGTTCAGTAGACCCTATCAAAGGTACAAAACCTACAACTAAAAATGAAATGACTGACTTACAAAGTACACATAAAAACTTCTTGTTTGAAATTGAAGAAGTGGGTATTAAAAATTTAGTATATCCTGTTAAAATTGATCAATTTCAAACAGCAGGTACATTTAGTTTCTCAACAAGTTTAAATAAAGATGAAAAAGGTATTAACATGAGTCGTATCTTAGAAAGTGTTGAGAAACATTATAATAATGGTTTAGAACTGGATTTCGATACACTATATCAAGTATTACGTACATTACAAGACAATATGAAACAGAATGCTGCGGGAGTAGATGTTTCAGGTAAATGGTTCTTTGATCGTTATAGTCCTGTAACTCATATCAAAGCAGTGGGTCATGCTGATGTTACTTACGGTTTAGCAATTCATAAAGATCAAGTAACGCGTAAAGAACTTACCCTCACAGCTACTGTAACAACACTTTGTCCTTGCTCTAAAGAAATTAGCGAATACTCTGCTCATAATCAACGGGGTGTTGTAACAGTAAAAGTGTATTTAGATAAGAATTCTGAAATGATAGATGATTACAAAGAAAAGATTTTAGATGCAATGGAAGCAAATGCAAGCTCTATTCTTTATCCAATTTTAAAACGTCCTGATGAAAAACGCGTAACAGAACGTGCATATGAAAATCCACGTTTCGTTGAAGATTTAATTCGTTTAATTGCCGCAGATTTAGTAGATTTTGACTGGATTGATGGCTTTGACATTGAATGTCGAAACGAAGAATCCATTCACCAACACGATGCTTTCGCAAGACTAAAATATAGAAAATAAACATATTAAAAAGCAGTTGTCTCTAATTATTTTAAAGACAACTGCTTTTTAATATGTTTATATTTTTATTTGGATTTTTAGATTACTATTAAGTTTATTTGACGTAACTCACCTTAATACTATTTCCTTGTTCTCTTTTCACTAGGTTTAACGAAACTCATCGCTGCAATAATGATCAGCGATACAACTATTGTTAAGAAAATACATGCATTCTTAATCATCATTAATATCATGATATCTTCAATATTATTATGTGTACATGGAGTAATTAAGAAACAAATCCTGGTACAAGCCCATGAATGAAGTAGCTATACATAAAGTGTCTTTTTTTACAGATTCATTCTGAGATATAATATCTAAAGTAGATTACGAAATAGACACTAATCTATGATACTATATTCAAATATCATAATAAATAAATTTCAAGGTGATATTCATCTTGTAAATATTAGACATTCGAGTAAAAATTGAACATTTTACATGTTGTAAACTAATCTTTTATCAAAAGTACATTACTTTTAAAATTATTAATTTTTATAAGAGGTATTATTTAAAGATTTTCTTTGTATAATTTCAGATTAAGCTATATTTTACCACGATTAATTAAGATTTTTTAAATTTCAAAAATTTTACACAATTAAAATGTTATTACTTTTAATTAGTGTGTTATAATTATGTAAAATTATTTAATTGATATGAGGTAATGTATGTACTATTTTGTAGGGTATAATTTAGGTGGAAGTATTACTGGTATTGAGAAAGCTATGATCAATAGACTCAAAATCTTTAAAGAAAGTGGCAAAAAAGCTAGATGTATTTTCTTAGCTTGGAATAGATTTTTGACTAAACAAGCTGAAAGTTTTATTGAAAAAAAAGAATATTTAAACATGTACGACTATTTTCAAGATTCCAAAAATCTTACTAAAGTAGAACACTTTGATTACATTTCTTATTGGGAAAATGATTGTAATTATGAGCTAAGATATGTTCCAAATTCTAGAGATATAAGAATTTACGATTCAAGCAATTTTATTATGTATGTTCGTTTCTTAGACCCTAACTATAAAACTTTAGATTATATTAATTATTTTGATATGAATGGCAAAAAAATCAAGCGTGAGTTTTATGATGTGAGAGGCTTTTTAAGTTGTACACGTATATTGACGACTAATCAAACTGTCCTTGCCGAACAATATCATAACTTAACTGGTCAAATTGTTATCGAAAAATATTTTAATATCGAAAATAATGAGATTCAAAGAATTATTTTAAATTATAAGAATCGAACTCACTTTTTCAAAAATGAAACAGGATTACGTTCTTTTTTCATTAACTCAATTTATCAATACGGAGATGTCTTTTTCAGCGATAAAAATATTTATACTGCCCCAGCGTTTAATCATTCTGATCCAAATATTCCAGTTGTAGCTATATTACATAGTACTCATGTGAAGAATATTGATCAGGTAGATACTTCAAATTATAAGAATGTTTACAAAGCGCTTTTTAGCAATTTATCGCGTTATAAAGCTATCATTGTTTCTACAGATTCTCAAAAACAAGATGTTTCAACTCGTATTGACAATCAAATACCAGTCATAAATATTCCAGTTGGTTTTTCAGAAAATCACCATATCAACGCTCATAATGATAGAAAAGTTTCGCCAAAAAAATTAATTTCAGTTGCAAGATATTCTCCTGAAAAACAACTTCATCATCAAATTGAGTTGATAAATAACTTAAAACATGAGTTTCCTGAATTACAACTTCATTTATATGGTTTTGGTAAAGAAAAAGATAAGCTATTAAATTTAATTAAAAAATACAACTTAGAAGATAAGATCTTTTTAAGAGGATTTCTACCTAATTTATCTAAAGAATATAGCGATGCTTATTTAGGTATTATAACTAGCAATATGGAAGGATTTTCTTTAGCATTATTAGAGTGTCAATCATATGGAGTTCCTATGATTAGTTATGATATTAAATATGGTCCCAATGAATTAGTAAAAGATGGTTTAAATGGATATTTAATACCTAAAAACGATAAAGAAGAACTAACCAATAAAGTTAAATATTTACTTGAACACCCTAAACTTCAACAAGAATTTTCAAAACAAAGTATCGCACTTTCTCAAAATTATTCTAAAAATAATATAATTGAAAAATGGGATAACGCTTTAAGATTAATCAATAATTAAAATAATAAAGAGTCTAGAACATAAAGTTTCTGGATAAATAAAAAAAGGACAATTTCTATATTATTTCAATAGAAATTGCCTTTTTTTTACTTTTTTGATTATTTTCAGCTCGCTGAGCTGTTTCTTTTCTTACATTAAGTGCCATTAGAACAAATCCTAGTTCTCTTTTGGTTTTATTTATCCTTCGAACGGAAATTCGAGTGAAACACAAAATAGCCTTCATAAATACAAAAACAAGCTCCACATCAATTTTTCTTTAACTGTAGATGTTTTTTGGCTCTAAAAGATTTTTACTAATTTGAGCTTTAAAATATTCCCAATTATAATTCTTCATTATTTTTTTACTTGTTTTTGAATTGAATTTCATGCATTGATGTTTCACAGAACAATCTAAACAATCATCACATTCATATAATTTAAAATCTCGTTTAAAACCATATTGTCGTGGCGATAGGCATATCTTTTAAGTCCTAGACTTTTATTGTTCTGACAAATGAATTCATTGTTAATTTCGTCATAATTCCAATTTTGAGTATTAAAGATGTCACTTTTAT
>NZ_KV792263.1:23196-26545 GCF_001808125.1 Staphylococcus sp. HMSC14D10
CCAATTTTGAGTATTAAAGATGTCACTTTTATATCTTTAGTTTTATCTTTTATAAACATTCCAATAAGTTATACGCGACGTTCAATTGAAATGATCTATAATTACCATATAATTTGATTCACTACCATAACCTACGTCAGCTACAATATATTCAGATAAATGACCGTAGGTTTCTTGAATTGAATTTAAAAATGGTATCATCGTTCTTGTATCAGTCGGATTTTGATACACATTATAAGATAAAACAATTGAGAATTTGTCTCTACTTGTAAATTATACCCTGGATTGAGTTGTCCTTTTTTCATATAATCTTCTTTCATTCTTATAAATGTGGCATCATAGTCTGTTTTAGAATAACTATTTCTATCCTTTAAAATAGATTTTTGGACTTCGTATCTATGCTTTCGCCCAGAGTAATCATTAATTTGCTTTTTGTATTGTTTAATTTTAGTTCTTTTGAGCCGTATTTGTTTTCTTATTTTAGTACATTTTTCATTATCGATATGTTGATTTAAATCTTCGATTTCTTTATCCAAATGACTATCAATCAAATCTATTTCTTCCTTTGTTAAGTCATTATCGTGATCATTTTTAATCTCAGGTATGATTTTATTTGTTACCAATTCATGATAGAGTGCTTTAGAATCTTCATTCATCTTTGTCTCATGGTTTTGAATACTCTTTTTCCATACAAATGTATATCGATTGGCATTCGCCTCAACTTTCGTACCATCAATAAAAGTGGTTTGATCATCTATAAGATGTTGTTTCAAACACTGACTATGAAATTGAATAAATAATGATTCTAATAAAGCATCTACTTTTGGATTGACTCTAAATCGATTAATCGTTTTATAAGAAGGCTTTTGATTTTGTGATAACCACATCATCCGGATGCTATCATTAAGTAACTTTTTATCTTACGTCCTGAAAACACAGATTGTGTCTAGGTATATAGAATTACTTTTAACATCATTTTCGGATGGTATGAGGTTGCACCACGATGATGTCTGAATTCATCGAATTCAGTCTTAGGAATTGTTTCTACAATGTCATTTACATGTCGTGAAATATCATTTGTGGGGATAAGTACTAAAGTTTCTTTTCGTAGAGTAAGTTAAGTCATGTTAAAATCTTTATACATAAGGTATTTCGTTAATTTAGTTTAGTGATTTTATTAAATTATACGAGAGTGCCTTATTTTTTTAAGTATTCAATGTAAAATTACATATAAATATAAAGTAATTTGGCGAGACTCTTGAGGAAACTGGACATGCTGAAGACTACAGGCTGAAGTTATCCCTAAGAAAGCGAGAAAACAATACGTAGTATTGTAAATTAAGAAGCCAGTAAATGAATTTATAATAAACTCATTTACTAGCTATTTTGCTAGGAATTATGTCCAGGTCTCTTTATATTATTTTGTTATTGAAATACCCTTTACTTTTATAGATTAATACTTAAATTCTTTCTGATATTGTACATAACCTGAAATGTAATGTTCTAAGTCGTCAATACGAATACGGTAACCATGGTTTTTCATATAAAAACTACCTAATATTCTATCAGGATTTTTGAAATACATCGCTGTTTCAGGATAGAAAAATCCAGTTCTTTGATATTTAGCTCTGATATCTATTACATTTATAAGTTCTTCTTCATCAATTAATTTGTGTACTAGCTTTTCATAACCAACTGCTTTAGCTTTCTTAATTAATCGATATGAGGCCATTAACATTTCTAAAAATGTAGGGAATGTCTTCTCTCTAGTTTTAATATATTCTAGAAAACCACTAACATTTTTAATACCAAACTCAAAATATTTCTTCTCAGGTAAAATTTGTACTATTTCATTTGAACAATACCCTAACCAATGATCATGATACTGCCAATAATCTTTTTCAATAAATCGATCCATAAGATTTTTACAAGTTTCTAACCATTCCTTATTATTATCAATTTGGAATAATCTTAATAATGCTAAAGCTGCTTCCCCATCATAAAAAATGATTCTGAAATTTTCTTTTACAGTTAAATCAGGATAATTTAAGATATGGACAGTATCGTATGTCGTTTTGTCAATCATTGAAGTAATACCTTTAGCAACTTTTTGAGCAATTTCTAAATACTTTTTATTTTCATTAATCTTTAAATATTCACAGACTGCGAATATAAATGAAGCATTTTGACCTAATTTAATTTCATTAATATTTTCAGTGTCATCAAAGATATAACACTTATCATCTTTTTCAAATACATAATTTTCAATTATATAATCAATTGCTTTTTCAGCACTATCTAATGGTTGATTCAAATATGTAAGTCCTTCTATTAAAGCATATGTTGAAGAAGAATGTCTTAATACATTATAAGTTCCAATTTCTTTATCAAAATGCGGAAAATATCCATATTGATAACGACCATTCTCTAAAAGCATATTTTTAAGATAATCCACACTACTAACTATTATTTTATCAACCTCTTCATGAAAATCATAAATTTTTCTAACGCCTTTTTGTAAACCGAACTCTTCGAGTTCATAAATTTTATTCTCATCTAAGAAATAACTTTTAGTATAAAATTTAATTACTTCTTTATTTTCATAAAACTCATGATTAAACCCTTTACTATGATTTGTATATTTTCTCAAATAGTTATTAATATTTTGTTCAGATAAATATTTACCTTTATCATTTTTCTTAGGTATCACAAATGCATTTGCATTAATTTCTTCGGGTAAAAACGTAGTATTCCAATATTCATCTAGAGTAATTCCATATTCAATATGATTTCTTCTAGTATTGATCATCTCTTCTTTTAGTTCTTTAAAGGGAATCTTTTCACATTTAGTCACTAAATCTAACTTAACCCATTTAGGATATTCTCCTGATTTTTTTTTGAATTTTTGAGCTTGTTTTAAAATATTACTTTCCAGATATCTAGCTTTCTTTAATAACTTAACAGTGGCTTTAATATTAGGAGTCCCCAGACTCAAAAATATATAATTCTCAATTTTTTCTTTAGAATCAATACTATTCACTAATTTTTTTATATTATCTTCAAATGACATAGCTTGCCTCCTTAGAATTTACTTACAACCATACATTATTTAAAAATAAATTACTTTTTAAATAAAGCCAGGTCATAATGACCTGGCTCTTTTTTAACATTAAAAGTAAGAGTGTATTTTATTTTTCATTATTATTTTTTCTACGACGTCTACCTAATAATAATGAACCTAAACCTGCAACTAATGAGCCAAATAATAATCCACTATTTTGTTGATTATCACCTGTAGCAGGTAATTCTTTTTTATCTGAGTCGCTATCTGAATCTGAGTCGCTATCGC
>NZ_KV792264.1:0-1344 GCF_001808125.1 Staphylococcus sp. HMSC14D10
GGGATTCCGGGATTCCCTTGTTACACCAACGTTTGTAGCGGTTTTTCATATGGGATTTTCTCTTATTCCCACCGGGATCCGTAATAAATGATAAATCAAATATATATTATCCCAATGATGTATATGAATTACATCATTATCACACTATCTAGGAGGCAATGATATGAAAACAACCACTCAAGAACTCAAACAATATATAACTCGTCTATTCCAACTATCTAACAATGAAACATGGGATTGTGAAGCATTAGAGGAAGCAGCAGAAAATATACTACCTACTCATTTTGTAGACCATACCCCACTTGCACATCTTACACTTGAAACTTATACCTACTATAATGATGAGCTACATGAGCTAAGTATCTATCCATTTCTTATGTACGCTAATAATCAACTCATCAGTATTGGTTATCTAGATCATTTTGATATGGACTTTCTGTACCTCACAGATACTAAAAATACGATTATCGATGAACGTCATCTATTACAAAAAGGAAGGGAATGACCATGAATAATTGGATCAAAGTGGCACAAATATCGGTTACAGTCATTAACGAAATAATTGACATCATGAAAGAAAAGCAAAATGGAGGAAAATAGTATGAAAATCAATCGATACATCACAAGAGGCATTAGTGAACACCTATCTCTAGACCTTCAAATCTTACTTTGGAACATGGTAAAAGAACGGGACAATCAACCTCATACAGATACACATTTTTAGACTGCAAGAAGATGATAATATACTCTCAGTCACACATGAGCAAGAACAACCCGCATACAAATTGGAATATCACTATACAAACTATGAAAAAAATCAAAACGCATTACCTAAGAAAGTCTACGTCATTCGTGAAGATGATGTAGACGTTTTTTATTATGTGATGCTTTTGCCAGAAGAATACTAAAAAGGAGTAACAAATATGAATACAATCAAAAGTACCATACGCACAGAAGCGATTTTTAGCGATGATGAACAACACCGCTACTTACTCAAGAAAACTTGGGATGAAAAGAAATCTGCATGTACAGTGATAACGATGTACCCTCATTTAGATGGTGTGTTATCACTCGACCTTACTACTGTTCTCATTCTCAATCAGTTAGCCAATTCCGAGCAATACGGTGCTGTATATCTTGTGAATCTATTCTCTAATATCAAAACACCCGCAAATCTTAAACATATCAAAGAGTCATACGATGAGCACACAAATATTCATTTAATGAAAGCGATAAGTGAAAGTGACACAGTGATTCTTGCTTATGGTGCTTATGCGAAGCGACCTGTTGTCGTCGAACGTGTCGAACAGGTGATGGAAATGTTAAAACCTCATAAAAAGAAAG
>NZ_KV792264.1:1364-20310 GCF_001808125.1 Staphylococcus sp. HMSC14D10
CATTGAAATAAAAGGAGGATTATCTATGAACCATAAAACTACACAATCAGATTGGCGAACGGTTGCTAGTTGCTTAGCATCGCAAAACTATATTTCAATTATAAAAGGACTAGTATATCATTTTACAGCTATTGAAGATGAAGAAATACTTGATAAAATCTATGACGATTTTATGAATGATGACGCTATAACAACGATACTTAATAATGATTTACAGATAATTATTAACCAATACCTATCAAAATGAATATCATACTACTTACAATAAAAATAGAGCATTCTTCATTTTTACGGTGAGGGATGCTCTATTATTTATTTTTTATTGTTACTATTGATATATTTTTTTAATACAAACAAATGTGACAGTTTTATATGTTTCATAGTAAGAGTAATAAATCAGAGATATTAGAAAATAATAAGAAAATGAGAATTAGTATGTAGTGAATTGTTAAAATAGAGTATTCACAGTGAATGATGACTTATTCGTTATTTATATTTATAAAGCAAATATATAAGAAAATTTTGGGAATGGGATTATGAAACTAAGAACATTAGAGTATAATGATTTACTTTTTGTTCATGAATTAAATAATGAATATTCTATTATGTCTTATTGGTTTGAAGAGCCTTATGAATCCTTAATGGAACTTCGACATTTATTTGATAAGCATTTATTAGATGAATCGAAGAGACGTTTTATTGTTGAAGATGAAAATCAAGTCGTAGGTATTGTTGAATTAGTAGAAATTAATTACATCCATTGTAATTGTGAAATACAAATAATTATTAAACCTGAGTTCAGTGGTAAAGGTTATGCAAAATTCACATTCAAAAAAGCGATAATTTATGCATTCGATATTTTAAACATGCACAAGATCTATCTATATGTTGATGCAGATAACAAAAAAGTATTCATATATACGAGTCACAAGGATTTAAAACTGAAGGATTACTCAAAGAGCAATTCTACACTAAAGGTAAATATAAAGATGTCTATTTTATGTCATTATTGAAATCTGAATATATTTTGTAGCATAAAAAATAACTCATATATTCATTTTAGTGTATCAATAGTAAAAAATTACACGCGTTCAAA
Source organism: Staphylococcus sp. HMSC14D10 (assembly GCF_001808125.1). NCBI lineage: Bacteria > Bacillati > Bacillota > Bacilli > Caryophanales > Staphylococcaceae > Staphylococcus > Staphylococcus sp. HMSC14D10. Next base: position 2,461 of record NZ_KV792264.1, read on the forward strand.
TGTTACCAGTTACTTGTTAAATCAATATACCTCTTTAGAGATTAAAAATAGAATTATTGCTATAATTACAATAATTCTATTTTTTAAATTATTTATATATTTATTGAATTTTTATTTAATTAATAAAACTTTCTTTTATTATAGCTTCAATATTAACATTAGCATTTCTTATTTCAGAATTTTTATATGATTCTGGTATGTTGAAGTCATTAAATTTATTTTTATTTATATTATTAGCTAATGCGATTTCACTATTAGATACTAGAGGTAAAAGAGAGTTATACATATCCATGTAAACACCCCTAGTATTTATATATTTATTGAAATCCTTTATTAATAAATAAAATGGTTTATTTATATGTACTGCATCAAAAATTATTGAAGAGAAATCAGTTACTATTATATCGGAAATCAAAATTAATTCTTGGCTATCTACATTATTATTAACTGTTAATACATTTCTTATACCATTATTCCAGCTCGGTTGTTTATCCATTGGATGCGCTTTATTTATGATTATGTATTCATCATCTAAATTCTTTAATAACTTATTAAAATCAGCTATATAGCTAGTGTCTTTTCTACTTTCAGGAGTAAGATAATTATAATCTCTCCATGTTGGTGCGTATAATATTATTTTTTTATCTAAAGGAATATTATTTTTCAACTTAAAGTTTCTTATTAATTCTTTATTGTTTAAATTTTTTACTAACCATTCATTTCTTGGATACCCAAAATTAATAATTTTTTTCCGGTCTATATCATAAGAGGAAATGAATTTATCTACAGCTTTACTAGAATCTGATAATAAATAATCCCAACGATCAATATCAGACTTTTTATTTGTTTTATGGCTAGGGTTTAAGGAAAGCATTTTAAATTCATTTGAATCAAAAAGCATCCTTTTAAAAGGAGTGCCATGCCATAATTGAATCCAAACCTGTGCCTCTCGCTTTTTGAATGCTAATGGAATCCACGATTCACCAATTATTACTTTACTAGTATATAAGTATTTATAAAATTCATCGCTTCTTGGAGCTATTCTATACTCTTCATTTATGTTTTTATCAAAAGATACTATTTTTAATTGATTTGGTGAAAAATTTTGTTGTAAATAATTAAAAAGATATTTGGAATTTCCTCTATATTGATAATCAAATCCTAACATTAAAATAGTTTCATTATTTATATTTAAATCTAAATATTTCTTTAGCTGTCTACCTCTTTGTTTTTTTCTGTGTTTATGAACTTTTCTTCTAGTATAAAATAATAATGGTTCTAAATAATAATTATTTTTTACTGACTGCTTTAAATTATACTTTTTATCAGCTTTCAAAGATTTTCTGTTTGCATAATGATTCAATAAATTAGTCCTATGTAAGCGAAATATTTTTTGCATTTTTTTCACCTTTAAATCTCTTATCAAGTGTTTATTAAAAGCATAATCATAAAGTGGAATTACATGATTAGGTACAGTAACCATATGTAGATAATCATTTAGAATTTGCATAGTATCATATATAAATTTTTTTCTAATATTTTTTCTTTTAGGTAAACGGTTTTCAGAATACAATAGACATCGATGTAGAAAATATTTTACTACATGATATGGCGTAAAATGATGGCGATAGCCTGTTTCATATAAATTTTTCAATGCTCTTTCTATAGCAATTAAAAATGAATCTCTATGCTTTAAAGTTTTTCCATCAGATTTTGTAGAAGAGTTCTCATGAACTCTGACTTTATATAATATGTTAGAAATCACTGGTACTCGAACTGACCTTAATACACTTTTTACATAAAATTCGAAGTCTTCATATAAATACCCTTCTCCAAATCTGATATCATGATCTATTAAAAACTCTTTTTTATAAAGTTTATTAACCGAAAAATATGTAGTACATGCTAATAATAACTCACAAGTTTCCCTATACAATGCATTTTTTTTATTATATTGTTCTTTATTTATATATTTGGTTTCACCTGTTTCAGGGTAATAATATGCCCACTCAAAAATTGCAAAACTATTATCGGGAACAGCCATCAATCTCCAATAAGCTATTTTCAAAGCATTCTCAACTAAGTAATCATCAGAATCTAAGAATAATATCGATTCTCCTTTAGCAATTTCTATACCAAAATTTCTTCGTGCTCCCTGCCCTTTATTTATCCCATCGTCATATAGCTTATAGTCTATATAGCCATTGCTTGAATTTGAAATAAAACTTTTAATTATATTAATGGAATTGTCTTTCGAACCATCATTAATTATCAAAACTTCAACATTTTTATTAAAATTTTGATTTTCTACTGAGTTTAGTGTATTAATAATGTACTCCTCAGCATTATACACAGGTATAATTACAGTAACTTCATATTTTTTATTCATTAATAATCCCTCAATTTATTTTTTCTTTTTAATATTCTCTTAACAATTGATTTCGATTTTATATTTAAAATTATTTTATTATTTTTATCTTCAATTACAAAAATAGCATCATGAAAAAAGAACTTTATCGGAATAGTTACATTAAATATTTGTCTACTAAAATCATTCACTTTCTTTCCAAAAATCAAATGATTTCTCACTAATTTTAATTTAGGTTTATAAATTTTTCCCTTAAATTTGATATATATATTTGAATCTTCTGATATAAAAAAACTATTATCGGAGAACGAAAAAACAATATTTCTTTTTATAATTGAAATCGAATGTATATAAACATGAATATGATTTATATTTTTTTTCCAAAAATAAGTTGAATTTTTTAATTGATATAAATAGTTTTTATACACTTCTGGAACTGGTTGTAAATCGATGATCTTCTTGTCTATATTTTTAAATACTAATTGTGATTCTTTTTTAAACTCGTCAAATTCTTCATCATTGTGTTCCAACATTTTGTTTTGATTATCGTAATACAAATAGTTTAAATAGTGTTTTGTAATTAAATATTGAACATAATTTATTACATAACCATATTTGTATTTAGATTGGTTAATTAAATACATATAATTATCTTTCAAATGATTTAAGTACCTATTTTTATTCAACCAAGCTTTGTTACTTAAAGAGTTAGGATCATTTCTATCATAAAAATAAATTGAATTTTTTAACATCCCATATTTTTGCTTGTTTAATAAAATTGTATTTATTAATTTTGCATCCTCCCAATAATCTATAGTATTATCAAAGCGATACTTTTCATTTTTTAATAATGTGTTTCTAAATATTACCCCACCTATGTGATATTGAACAAATTGATAATTTTTAAATATATTTATAATATTCCCATTGAATTTGAATTTATCATTCATCGTATGTTCATAAATTTTTCCTTCTTTAAAAATTTTTATAGGTGTAAAAACTATATCAATCTCTTTCTCTTTCTGAAAAAAATTTTTAGCTTCACAAAAAAAGGATTGACTCACCCAATCAGAATCGTCAATGAATGTCACAAATTCATTTTTTTTATTTATTATTTCTATCCCACTATTTCTTGCATCACTTACTCCTACTCCCAAATTATTTATAACTCGAATATTAGGATATTTAGAATAATAATTTAGTTTTTGTATAGTACACTCATTACTATTATCATTAACTAAAATTATTTCATCATTTATGTCTATAAATGAATTTAAAGTTTTATTTATCGTTCTATCAATAGTTTTCCAACTATTATGTACAGGTATAATTACAGAAAACATTTTATTAAAACCTTTCTACTTATTAACAAGAAGATCTTTTAAAATAATTTTGTTGAGCCTATTAAATTCTTCTTTATAAAATTCACTTGAATAATGAACTAAAGAAGCGCCAAAAGGATGTTTGAAATCAGCAATCCAAAAGTCTTCTGTCATATCTATAACCTTTACTCTAGGATAAGATTTTAAGAAATGATTGTTCATTCGCTCCCAAAAATAATTTTGTTGAATTGATAATTTAGGGTCTTTAACATTATGTTTGTTACCTAATTTATCTTTATATGCATAAGCTGACCTACCTTTAACTAAGATTATTTTTTCTAATGGAACTATCTTTGAGATGTTATCCATATATGTATTCAAATCTTCTTTCCATTTAATAAAATATTCTTCATTTTCTACTTGTCTTATAAAATCTATATCCTTCCAACACTTTAATAATTTTGTTTCTCTAAGGTGTAAATTTCCAGACACATAATTATTATCATTAGTTTTTATAAGCGGTTGCGTTGCATCTACAAAAAAGTCAATTATTATATACTGACAATTTACTCTACTTAACTCATTAAAAATATTTTTTTGAAAGTCTCTCTTTACATACTGTAATTGGGAATCTTTTATATATTTTTCACTACTATAATTCAAATTTACAGGAGATGATACAGCTGAAATGACTGAACTATGAAATTGTGTAAAAACAACATCATATATGTCTTTATAATTTGGATTAAAATATTCACCAGAATTAAACATATTCCTTGAATAACAAGATCCTAATACAGCGATACGTATTTTATTACTAGTTCTTTCCTTAACTTTTAATACTAACTCATTTTTATTATTCTCAAATATTTCAATTTCTTTATTTTCAGATGAAAAATTAATTTTAGTATTTATATTTTTTAATTTATTTTCTACGGAATCATTTTCTAAAAATAAATCATAATCAGCATCTAAATCTGGAAGTTTTTCCAATATTATATTTTTATTTATACTATTATCTTTCAAAGAAAATTCAAAAATTTGCGGTACCATTTTATTTGTTTTTTCTTTCATAATAAATTTATTCAATGTGAAATTTTTGTATTTAAAAATTAATTTTTCTTTTGTTTCTGTAATATCATCTAATTTTCCCTGAATTAAGTAATTATTTTTTCGAACTTCAATAGCTAAACTATTACTTTTGGTTTTATAAAATATAAAATTCACTCCATTATTAGTGAATATTTTTTTATCAAAAGAATCATTTACCAATAAGTATTTATCTGAGATTTGATTATTAATTTTATACCTTATAAAAACATCCCAAATATCTAAATTTTCTGAAATTATGTCTAATTTGTTAATTTCTTCTCTTAAATCCCATTTGTCAGTTTTAAGTTGAGTTGATTTAATAACATAAGTATGAAAGTGCCATAATTTTGGTAATGGTCTCTTTTTAATGACTAGGTCTTTATCAAAATCATGTTCATTATCATCAACATCTAAAATTAAATATTCATTAAAATTTTCTGATTGTAACATTGGCGTTATTAATTTTGGTGATACAATGATACTCATTTTTTCATATTCAATTTTTAATATCGTGTTATAAAGGTCATTTGTCTCTATTTTATATTCCCCATATAAATTGTTATCAAATTCTAAATTACTAGAAATTTTCCATTCTTGTTTTCTACTAATTTCTCTATCAAACAGATGTTCTATTGACAGATAATAAATATTTGATTCCTCTAATTCTTTATATTTGTGCAATTTTAAGTCTGTAGAAGGGATAGCAGGGAAACTAAAATTAAAAATTTTCTGCGCATTAAAAATTAATTCTTCTTTATTTGTTGTAAAAAACCATCCCGATTTTTCATTTTTAATAGACTTTACTTTAACTTTGTTCAACCCATCACTCTCCTATATGAATTATCTATAGATGAAACTGATTTAATATAATAATATAATACTACAAAACCCAATTATATGCATATATTATTTTTTGTTTTTTAGTTATTGTATACAAATTGAATTTATTATTTTTTTGATTAATTTTTAAAAAATAAATTGATCATTGTAACTTATGATAAACTTCACTCAAATATAACTACTATCATACATATCAGAAAGTATTATAAGTTTAAAATACTTATATAAAACTAAAAAACCACATCACTTGTGGTACGCTTCTGCGTATCGTTTTATACTGGGGTTTTTATAATAATAATGGTCCTTACATTTTCAAAGACTAAATTCACGTGTAGACATATTGAATGCGTCTTATTAGGATCTAATCTAATCAAACAAAAATTTAAGAGAGAAATCATATCTACAGGTTTTTTAACCAGAAGATTATTTTGATCTATTTCAAAAATTTTCAAACCGTTCTTAAAAGTGTATTTTTATAAAAGTATGATAAAAGAGAAATTTTAGTCGCTTACTTCGTTTCAAGATATTACTGATACAATAAGGTTAAAAAATCGGTACGTTTAACAGAACAAGTGTAGGTATTATAATAAACGTTTTTGATTTTGATGAAAAATAAGCTGTTCAATTTTTGATTGAACAGCTTTACCTAGTTATCCTTACTTTTATTCTTTTACCCTCAAAAGGCGGAGAGCATTCAGTATTACAATAATAGCAGCTCCTGTATCACTTAATACGGCCATTCATAGTGTAAGTATTCCCAAGAATATCAGAACAAATGCCGCCAACTTTATTGTGATGGAAAACCAGGTGCGGTTGGGAAAATCCCCTTCCTGCGATTACCGTTCACAAACGCCCAAAAAGAGCAACTGGCTCTTTTAGCTCTGGGACTGTCTTGGCATAGAGAAGGTAAAACCTTTCCCACTTAAAAGAACGGAAAAAGACGCTCTGTCCTGGCATTATCTTTGGCTCGACGCTTGCCCCCATACGGATATTAATCGTTTCGAAACTTTTAATACAGTCAATTTAACTTTTGAATGTAAACTGGCTGCCTTAAGTCACTGTTTATGATTTTATGCTTCCCATGCTCTTTAATTGCTTATTTGACCGCCCGTATGATAAAAACGGTATGCAAGGCATTGTTTTTACTCATAACATCTTTATTAGATTGCTCTGTTTTTTAGTGTCCAATGTTATGGGAACATTGTAGAATCCACACTTCAAAGTTCATTCATGTCAATCGATTCGTTCATTATTTAGATCTTAATAATCGAAGTCCATTTAGTATAACAACTAAAGTACTTCCTTCATGAACAATTACACTGATTGTAATATCAGTTAATCCTAACAAACTAACGACAACTAAAAAGGCAACAACTGCCATTGAAAAAATAATATTTTGCCTAATAACACGACCCATATTTGAGGAAATTTTATGAGACTGTACTAATTTAGATAAATTGTTCTGCATTAAAACCAAATCAGATACTTCTACTGCCACATCAGTACCGCCCCCCATAGCTATACCAACATCAGCATTAACAAGGGCCGGTGCATCGTTCACACCATCTCCAACCATGGCAGTAACTCCAAATTTTTCTTTTTGTTCTTCTATAATTCTGGATTTATCTTCAGGCATTACATTAGCGATAACTTCGTCTATTCCCAATTGTTCGCCTACAGCTTTTCCCGTCATTTCCGAATCACCAGTAATTAAAGTCGTGTGGATACCAAGTTTCTTAAAGTAATTAATTGTTTCTTTAGCATGCTCATTCGGAATATCCATTAGAGCTATAATCCCAATAACTTCTTCATTTTCTGCTACGTATACAACCGTCTTTCCTTCTGATGCCCAATCATGATTGAACTGGGTATACTCTTCAGAAGCACTTTCAAAAGAAGTAGGCTTACCAATACGATAATTTTTTCCATTATAATCTCCTGTCAGACCTTTTCCAATTTGATTAGTAACTTCGATGTCTATTTTATTTTTAACTTCAAATTTTTCTAAAATAGCATTAGCGAGTGGGTGATTGGATTCCTTTTCAAGGGCGACTATAATATCAATAATATTTTCTTCGTTCACAGAATGAGTGAAATAGTAATTTGTTACTTTAGGTTCTCCGTTCGTAAGGGTTCCTGTTTTATCGAAGGCAATTGCATCTATATCCGCTAATTGTGATAGGTAAGTACTTCCTTTTGAAAGCACGCCTTTTTTAGCTAGGTTAGATGTTGTAGACAATGTTACAGATACAGTAGCTGCTGCCAAAGCACACGGTGAAGCTGCGACTAAAATCACTAATCCCCTGTAAACACTTTGCGACCATGTCCAATCAAATAGAAAAGGAGCAAGTAACATTACTAATGGTATTGCGATTAAAACTATATTAACATATTTAGGCTCGAATTTTTGAATGATACTGGCAGCTTTTGTTTGATTATCTTGGTTTTGACTAACTAATTGTAAAATTTTAGAGAATACAGTATCCTTGTTTTCCTTAGTGACTTCCATAGTAAAAGTACCTGTTCCATTAATCGTACTTCCAAAAACTTCGTCACCCTTAGATTTCTCTTTCGGTATACTTTCTCCATTAATAGAAGATTCATCAATTGAGGTAGTACCGGATAAAATAATCCCATCAATTGGAACTTGATCACCGTTCAGCACTTGGAGTTGATCTCCAACTTTTAATTCACTGACATCAACAATTTTTGTGTTTCCATCAGGTAGGATTAATTTAGCTGTCGTTGGGTTCATTTCGAGTAGCTTAGTAATTTCTCTTTTACTTCTTCCTTCAGCGTAATCTTCAAGAAAATGAGCGCCGGAAAAAATAAGTATCAAAAGGGTTCCTTCCCAAAAACTCCCTATCAGAGAAGCCCCGATTGCAGCTAATCCCATTAGAATATGAGAATTAGGAGTGAATTTTCCCTTTAATTTAGTATTTTCAACTGTCTCTCCAATTCCTTCGAGAATAATTACATGGTAGCCGGCTGTGATTGTGGCAATTGAAAATAAGATGTTTTGTATTAATAAATTTGCATCACTTAAAAAAAGCCCAATTATAGCCAACACTAAGCCAATAAAATATGAAATAATTGGCATTTTTCCGTGATCATGATCATGACTATGATCGTGGCTATGACTTTCGTGTGCTTGTTGCTCTTGAATATTTTTCATTTCTATCACCTTTCTAAATAAATATGATATATCGGGTTCCAATATATTCGCAGTAAGCTTTACTAAACCAGGACGTTAATTGACCACATCCAAACTTTTTGTATCCAATAATACATCCTATGAATTTATCAACCGTATTCACTAACCCTCTCTGCTACACCCATCTCACTTTCCTTCGAGATATCATACAACGCTTTCCATTCTGTTTTTTTGTTTTCCATATCCATTGCAAAACCCCCTTTTCATATGCCTATAATATTGTTATATGATCATATAACAATATTAATGACGTGAATTATTATTAACACTCATTACTGGTTTACGGAATACTAGTGATGACAGGCGTGATCGATCGCCTGTTTTAGCATATTCATAGTATGTTCATCATCATGGGAATAAAACAATGTTGTGCCTTCCCTTCGGAATTTTACTAACCGTAAATTTTTCAAGAACCGCAATTGATGGGAAACTGTTGATTGTCTAAGATGTAGCGTTTCAGCAATACCGTTTACCGAATACTCCTTATAAAAGAGCAAATGGAGAATCCGGATTCTCGTAGGATCACCTAACGCTTTAAATGTTTGCGATACGACAAATAATGTTTCATCATCTAAATCCTTATTATTTACTTCCTCTAATTCCTTTTTTTCTTCCATTATCCTTCCCTCACTTTAGGTTTCAATTCAAAACCTTATATATAATAATCACTATTTATCTACATATATTAATATATGTTCATATATATGATATAACCATCTGAATAAAAAATCAAATAATATTTAATATGAATTCATATATTTTGTTTTGATTTTTTAGAGTAAAATAAACAAAGCCTTTTTAAGAATAGTGGGATGAGTGCAGTATGGATGATCGGTCGTTAGCTTCCGCACTTGTAATTGGTGTTGGCGGTGGACTCGCTTGGATAATGGAAGGTTTTCAAAGTGGTCATGGCTTTATTTATTCATTATGTGCAGGCCTTATAATTGGCTTATTATTTTTTGAAATGATTCCGGAAAGTATTGAATTAGGCGGGTGGGTAATTTTACTCGGTGGAATAGCAATAGGCTTAGTATTATTCCAATCCATTCATCTATTAATGGATAAAATTACAATTATCACTAATAGTCATCAAAAAGATATTTTCGTTCGATCGGGGGTACTTTTAATTATCAGTATAGCAATTCATAATTTCCCTGTTGGCAATATTCCTTTATTTGTGTAATTTGACCATTAATACTAAATTTATCAATGTCTTGAGAAATTATTGAAACTCTAACATAACATCCTACAGATTTTCTTTTCATTTCTTTCATATTTTTCATCCTTTCATTAATTAAGCAATCGATGATTGCGTAGCTTGGTTTACAATGTTTAGCGGTTCATTTTTGAAATAGATTCCCACAAGGCTTTTGTTTTTAGAAATATGAATTTCATCAATATATCGGTATAACATGCTTAACGTGAAGTGTTGTTGAATTACATTTTCAAAAGACTTTTGAATTTGTTGCTCATTTATTGATAGTGTTGGTTTTGATTGTTGAAGTAACGATTGAGATTGTTTTCTGAACGTTTCTGCATCGATGGCTCCTTTAGCTAATTTATCTATCAATTGTTCTTGTGTAAGTGTGCTCCTAGTTTCTAGGGCCCTTTGTTTTTTGATCCGTTTTTGAATTACATCATTGGTTTAAAGATAAATTGAAGGATGAAACAAATAATACTGGTATTCGTATGTTTGAGCGCTATGCGGCTATCACTACTTCGGCCAAGATTCTTAGTCATGTTTTATCTACAGATATTGATATCACTAAAATAAAAGATTACTTTATTGATTATCATACTCATACAGTCTCTGAACGATCACTGGCAGATAAAGCGATTGAAGTCGTTACGCAATTTGTAGCACAAAATCGTGGTAAGTTTTCTGATGACACAGCGTTAAAGAATATGATTGAGAATTATGGACTAATTGCCTTAAAAGATGATTATATCGAAGTCAAAATCATTGCGACTGTATTTAAAGATATGCTGAAAGAACAGCACTTTCAGGATGTCAACAATGTCGTGAATGCACTAAGAGATAAAGGTTTTATTGAATCTGACCGTGATCGAATTACGACAAAACGAACAGTTAAAGATGACTATGGTAAGAAACAGTCACTTGTCTTTTACCATTTAAAACTAGATTCAGAATATGCATCTATTTTTGGTCTAACTAAAGATGCTGAACCTATTAAAGCTAAAATTAACTTGGATAACAAAAAGATGCTTGAATCATGGAAAAAACAGAATGATGATTTAATTGATTTTTAATAACTTAAAGATGCAATCGTACAGGAGTAGATAAAATGGATGAATTGATTGAATTACTAGCTGATTTAGTTATTGAAGAGTTACAGAACGATAATTAATCATTGCGGTCCAACGTGCTTTTAACACGTTGGACCTTTCATTCTAATTCATTCATAAACATATATTATCTCTATGGAGGTGTATAACATGGAAGAAGCCGTTGCTTACGTACGTCAAAGTACACTAAAACAACAAAGTTTAGCGACTCAGAAATCTCTCATTTTGAATACTGCTAAGCAATATGGATGGCCTAATGTGACGTTTTATGATGATAAGAGAAGCGGTCGAAATACGAAACGGTCGGGTTATCAAAAGATGGTAGAAATGATTACGTCCGGAAAATGTAAAGTATTGTGTTGCTATCGCTTGAACCGACTACATCGTAATTTGAAAAATGCCATACAATTCTTTGAAATTTGTAAAAAGCATCACGTCACAATCATCAGTGTTAACGATGGATATTTTGATTTGTCTAAAGAGTTTGATTGCTTTCGCTTGAACATACTTATGAGTCTAGCGGAAATGGAATCAAACAATATCAGTGAACAGACACGAAATGGGATAAGAGAAAAAGCCAAACAAGGTAAGCTAATCACAACTCATGCACCTTTTGGCTATCGTTATAGACAAGGTCATTTTGTTGTACATGAAGAAGAAGCGTATACAGTCAAAGCTGTCTATCGCTGGTACTTACAAGGTCTAGGCTACAAAAAAATTTCCCAACATTTAGATAACAATCCTAAGCTTACTCCACGTAAGCCCTATCAAGTTAGAAATATTCTCTTGAACCCTAACTATTGCGGTCGTGTCATCAATAAGTATGGAACATTTAATGATTTAGTACCTTCTATTGTCGACATTGATACCTTTGAACAAGCACAGCAACGTCGCTTGAATAAACATCATAAACAACACATTTCTGAAAACAAATTAAAGAAGCTACTTAAATGTCCTTACTGTCAATCAACATTAACAAACTTAACAATAAAAAAAGAACATCATTCTCTACGTTACTATGTCTGTCCTAAAAATATGAATGAAGCTTATCATACGTGTCCATTTAAAGGTATCAATGCGCAAATGATTGAAACAGAGGTCCTCAACACTTGTAAAGCATATTGTAACAATCAGTCATTTCATGACAAATTAAATGAGACAATACTAAAAGCTCTAAAACGCCAACAAATGAAACACAGACAATCACATCTAACACAAGAACAACTCATCGAAAAGCTAGCACAAAATCAAATTGATATCGAGACGTTTAAACATTTATCTGCTGGCTCTGAAAGTGAAGAACGTTACTCTAATTATTCACATAAACAAATTACCAAAACAATCCGTCATATAATCAAAGATAAATTGACATTAGAAACCATAGCACCTTTTATCGATTGCATCAACATAACTCAAACTAAACAATTACAAGGAATCTACTTTAAAAATAGTCCACTCAATATCGTTGAACAATCACACTTAATAATATCTGAAAGGAATGAAGTCGTATGAAACAACTCAAAAAGAAACGTATTGGATTATATGCACGTGTATCAACTGAAATGCAAACGGATGGTTACAGTATTCATGGTCAATTAAATCAACTTACAGAGTATTGTCAATTTCAAGGTTATGAAGTCGTTGATGAATATACCGATCGTGGTATATCAGGTAAAACAACACAACGTCCTGAATTACAACGTATGTTAAAAGATGCTAAAGAAGGAAAATTAGATGGTATTATGGTATATAATACTACTCGTTTAGCTAGAAATACCTCAGATTTATTAAATATTGTCGAAGAATTGTATGAGATTAATGTTGAATTTTTTAGTCTAACTGAAAAAATAGAAATTGCGAGCTCCACAGGTAAGTTGATGCTCCAAATCTTAGCGAGCTTCGCAGAATTTGAAAGAAACGTTATTGTAGAAAACGTGTTTAATGGTCAAAGACAACGTGCCATTGAAGGTTATTACCAAGGTAATTTGCCTCTAGGCTATGATAAAGTACCTGACAGTAAAAAAGAACTCATGATCAATCAACATGAAGCGAATATTGTTAAATATATTTTTGAGTCATACGCTAAAGGTCATGGTTATCGTAAGATTGCAAACGCATTGAATCATAAAGGTTATGTGACTAAGAAAGGTAAACCGTTTAGTATTTCGTCCATTACCTACATCATCTCAAACCCTTTTTACATTGGAAAGATACAATTTGCGAAATATAGACACTGGAGCGATAAGAGACGAAAAGGACTCAATGAGGAACCTATTATCGCTGACGGTAAGCATGCACCTATTATTGATAGAAACTTATGGGATAAAGTACAGTTTAAACGCCAGGAGAGTCGCAAGAAACCACAAGTCCATGGTAAAGGGACAAACCTACTGACTGGCATTGTAAAATGTCCAAAATGTGGTGCAGCAATGGCCGCAAGTAATACAACCAATACTTTAAAAGATGGCACTAAGAAAAGAATCAGATATTATTCATGTAGTAATTTTAGAAACAAAGGTTCTAAAGTTTGTTCAGCCAATAGTGTTAGAGCAGATGTACTAGAAAAATATGTTATGGACCAGATATTGGAAATTATCAAAAGTAAAAAGGTATTGAAGCAATTGGTTGAAAAGGTAAATGAAAAAAGTCAAATAGACGTCTCTTCTTTAAACCATGATATTGCCTATAAACAGTCACAATGTGAAGAAATAAAAGCCAAAATGCATACACTAACGAAAACCATCGAAGACTCACCTGACTTAGATAACGTATTGAAACCAACAATACTTAGCTATCAAGATGAATTGAATCAACTTAGAGATCAAATCAATCAACTAGAACAAGATAAACAAGCGGAAGCTCCACATTATGATGCTGATATGATTGCCAACATACTACAAACAGTATTCAAAGACATTAATAAATTAAAGAAATCGCAGTTGAAATCACTATATCTAACAGTCATCGATCGCATTGACATAAGAAAAGATGAGCATCATAAGAAGCAATTTTACGTTACGCTCAAATTGAATAATGATATTATCAAACAACTATTTAATAACCATCCACACGACGAAGTGCTTCTTAGCACTTCGTCTTTATTTTTGTCCCAAACACTATATCTTATTATTTAGTAAATAAAGTGAGTATAATTATCTTTTAATAGAATAAAAAATAAAACCCTTCAAGAAAACGTTTACACAAAAATGTATATATGTTATTATCTCTTTGAATGAAACAAACAAATGTTTTGTTTATGAACTATTGTTTCTTTAAAAGGAGGTGCTATTTTGAAAAATAAAGAGCAATTTATTTTAAACGAAATTAAAAAAAATCCTTTTATTACTCAACAAGAGTTAGCAGAACGTATTGGTTTATCAAGGCCAGCCACAGCTAATATAATATCTGGTTTAATAAAAAAGAAATATATATTAGGAAAAGCATACATTGTTAATGAGGAAGATTCCATAATCTGTATTGGAGCTGCTAATGTTGATAGAAAGTTTTATTGTGATACTGATCTACAATCTATGACTTCCAATCCAGTAAAATCAACAAAATCGATTGGAGGCGTAGCAAGAAATATTGCTGAAAACTTAGGGAGACTTGGTGAAAATGTTACATTTTTAACAGCAGCTGGAAATGATAGCGAATGGAGTTTGATTAAAAAACTATCTGAGCCTTTTATGAATACAAATTATATTCAACCTATAGAAAATGCAAGTACAGGATCATATACAGCTATTATAGATAAAAAAGGTGATATGCAGTATGGTTTTGCAGATATGAATATTTACGAGGAAATTACACCTGAATTTCTGTCAAAGCAGTCATCTATCTTATTAAAAGCTAAATGTTTAGTAATAGATTTAAATTTACCCAAAAAATCTATTGAGTACCTCACTTCATTCGCAGAAAAAAACAATATTAAGTTAGTAATTGTACCAGTATCTTCACCTAAAATGATACATATGCCTAATTCACTACATTCAATTGATTGGTTAATTATTAATCGCGATGAAACCGAAACTTTTTTAAAAATGAAAATTGATAGTAATGATGACATGAGTATTGCTGCTGAGAAATTAATTAATCTTGGTGTGTCTAACGTCATTATTACAAATGGACTAAAACCACTCATTTTCAAAGATAATAGTTCAGAATCATTTCACTCAGTAATTTCATCTAAAAATGTAGTTGATGTAACTGGTGCTGGTGATTCATTTACTAGCGCAGTAATATATAGTTGGCTAAAAAATTATACTAATGAAGACATTATTAACCTAGCTTTGTTAAACTCGAAGAAAACTGTTGAAACTAATTACACTGTTAGACAAAATTTAGATCAAAAACAATTAGAAATTGAATTGGAGGAATTTAAAAATGAAAAAATTTCTTGAATTTTCTACAGAAGTTGAAGAAGCCAAAAAAAACAATAGTCCCATAGTAGCTTTAGAATCTACAATAATCTCTCATGGTATGCCCTACCCACAAAACATTGAAATGGCAAAAAAAGTTGAACAAATAATACGAGACAATGGCGCCACACCTGCTACTATTGCCATAATGGATGGGAAAATAAAAATTGGTTTAAACGAAAATGACTTGGAGACTCTAGCAAATAGTCCTAATGTCGCTAAAGTATCTCGTCGCGACTTAGCAGAAATAGTTGCTACTAAAAAAATTGGGGCTACAACTGTTGCTTCTACTATGATTTGTTCAGAATTAGCTGGGATACCATTTTTTGTCACTGGTGGAATTGGTGGTGTTCATAAGGGCGTAGAAACTAGTATGGATATTTCAGCAGATTTAGAAGAACTAGCGCATACAAATGTTACAGTTATATGCGCAGGAGCAAAATCTATTTTAGACTTGCCTAAAACGCTTGAATACTTAGAAACTAAAGGTGTTCCGGTAATTGGATATCAAACAACTGAACTACCTGCTTTTTTCACTAGAGAAAGCGGTTTAAAACTAAATAGTTCAGTTGAGGAACCTACAGAAATAGCTGAAATTTTCAAGACCAAAATGGAGTTAAATTTACATGGTGGAATGGTCATTGCAAATCCTGTTCCTAAAGAACATGAACTTTCTAAAGATTATATTGACACTATAATTGAAGAAGCTGTTAAAGATTCTATTGCCAATGGAATTAGTGGAAAAGACTCTACGCCTTTCCTTCTTAAAACAATCGTTGAAAAAACAGATGGCAAAAGCTTAGAAACAAATATTAAGTTGGTAGAAAATAACGCTGTTTTAGGAGCTAAAATAGCTGTAGCTTTCAGCAAAATGTAGGTGCTTGACTATGTCAATAATCTTCACATTTTTAGGAATAGTTTTTGCTTTATTAGTTGCATATATTTTTAGTTTTAATAGAAAAGCTATAGATATAAAAAAACCAATGATTATGATAGTAATACAAATTGTTCTTGTTTTATTTATGATGAATACATCAATAGGTCTTAATTTATTAACCGCAATGAGTACATTTTTTGAAGGTTTAATGAATATTAGTAAAGAAGGTATTGAATTCGTTTTTGGAGATTTACAAAATAAAAACGGCTATAACTTCTTTCTAAATGTATTACTACCTTTAGTTTTTATTTCAGTTTTAATTGGTATGTTAAACTATTTTAAAATTTTACCTTTTCTAATTAAAATTATAGGTTGGATAATTAATAAAATAACTCATATGGGGCAACTTGAAAGCTATATCGCAATATCTACTTCTATGTTAGGTCAACCAGAGGTTTATTTAACAGTTAAAAATATTATTCCAAGCTTGTCAAAAGAAAAGTTATATACTATCGCTACTTCAGGTATGAGTGCTGTCAGTATGGCTATGTTAGGCTCATATATGCAAATGATCGATCCTAAATATGTAGTTACTGCAGTTGTTTTAAATATTTTCAGTGCTTTGATAATTGCTAGCGTCATTAATCCTTACAAAAATGATAATAAAGAAATAGAAGCTGAATCAGAAAAAAATGTTAAAAAAACAACTTTCTTTCAAATGATTGGTGAAAGTGCTATTGATGGCTTCAGAATTGCTATTACTGTAGCAATAATGTTGTTAGCTTTTATATCTTTAATGAAAGGAATTACTATTGTATTTGATTTAGTCGGTCTAGATTTTAAAAAATTGATTGGTTACATATTTGCTCCTATCGCTTTCATTATGGGTATTCCATGGAGTGAAGCTATACGTGCTGGATCAATTATGGCAACAAAGTTAATTACAAATGAGTTCGTAGCAATGTTAGATTTTCAAAAAATTGCCTCTTCTCTATCTCCAAAGACTCAAGGTATAATATCTGTTTATCTTGTAAGCTTTGCTAACTTTGGTACTGTTGGAATTATGGTAGGAGCTATTAAAGGTATTGATAGTAAACAGGGAAATAAAGTAGCTTCTTTTGCCCTAAGATTATTATTAGGTGCAACATTAGCATCAATTATTTCAGCAAGTATTATTGGCTTAGTTTTATAAATAATAAATTTTTAAGTAAAAAGTCTTCACTAAAATTTAATAGTGAAGACTTTTTATTATAGAAAGTTCTTTATTTTCTTCTTCTGATTACTTTTTCTAACTATTTATAAGAATTCTCTTTATCAATTTCAATAACACTTATCTAATATGGTAGCAAATAGCATTATCTATCTACTACTACACGACGCTTATATTGAAATTGCTAAAGAACATCCCACAA
>NZ_KV792265.1:0-82800 GCF_001808125.1 Staphylococcus sp. HMSC14D10
ACTCATCAGTCCGATTTGACGTAGAGCCTTTTTTATATGGAGCTAAACTTTCATTTTCTTATAAGTGATTTAAGTGATAAAAATATTAAAATTTTAATAGTATTTTTTATGATGTTTAGTATAAAATATATGTATATTAAATATTAGGAGAATACTTATGGGGAATTTATATTTAGTATTTATTTGTCTTGTTATTAGTCTTATGTTACTCCTTTTTAAAAAGAAGGTTGCCATTGCAAGTTTGTCGATTTTAATAGCGTTTACCTCATTATTAGTAGTAATGCCACAGCACATTGTTAATGCGCAAAGTAATGTATTAACGAAAGAGAAAGTTAAATTTGTGAAGGGTATTGACGGAGATACTGTTCAACTACTTTACAAAGGGAAGAAATCGACTTTTAGATTGTTGCTTATCGATACACCTGAAACTAAAGATCCACGTAAACCTGTTCAAAAATATGGTCCAGAAGCTAGTCGTTTCACGACAAATATGTTAGCGAATGCTCGTACTATTCAAGTGCAGTTTGATAGAGGGCAACGCACAGATAAATATGGTCGTTATTTAGCGTATGTTTATGCTGATGGTAGAATGGTTAATGAAGCCGTTGTAAGACAAGGATTAGCACGAGTAACATACATTTATCCACCTAATAATACGTTCGAACAGATGTTGAAGGTGAGTCAATCGAAAGCTCAAGCTGAAAAGTTAAATATTTGGAGTACGACAACATCGAACTCTAAAACCAAGACAGGTCAGACATCTACTGCCAACTCTACTGTGAAGCCAACAACACCAAAGACCTCACCTTCAAAAACAACAAAAAAGCAATCTAAAGAATATTATAAAAATTGTACTTTGATGAGAAAGAAATATCCCAATGGAGTTAAAAAAGTACATCCTGCTTATCAATCTAAGTTAGACCGTGATAAAGATGGATGGGCATGTGAAAGATAAACATTAATCATATAGTGAATTAGGGTGCGAAACAATGAATTCGTAATGAATATTGTTTCGTACCTTTTTTATAGTGCAAAAGGCGTAACAATCAATTAATCAGCCTAATCATGATAAAATAAAGATTAATATTACAAATACTAGGTGAGAAGTTATGACTAAAGTCAATTTAATAGAAAGTCCGTATCCGCTTCAAAGTATCAAAGGACTAGGACCAAAAAGAATTGCTTTATTGCAAGAACTGAATATTAACACGGTTGAAGACTTAGTACTCTATCTACCGACTCGTTACGAAGATAATACAGTTGTAGATTTAAATATGGCTGAAGATCAATCTACAGTCACAATTGTCGGAGAAGTTTATTCGATGCCAACTGTCGCATTTTTCGGCAGAAATAAATCAAAGTTAACAGTACACTTGATGGTAGATAACATCGCGGTCAAGTGTATCTTCTTTAATCAACCATACTTGAAAAAGAAAATTGAACTTCATGGGACGGTAACTGTTAAAGGAAAATGGAATCGTGCAAAACAAGAAATAAATGGAAACAGGATGTTTTTTAATGAAAAATCACAAGATACAAATGAAATTAAGTTAGAACCTGTTTATCGTATTAAAGAGGGCATTAAACAAAAACAAATGCGGGATATGATTTATCAAACTTTAGATGATGTTACAATCCATGAATGGCTTACAGAAGAACTTAAACAGAAATATAAATTAGAATCTTTAGAGGATACACTATATGCCTTACATCGTCCCAAGGATCGACAGGACTTATTACGTGCTAGAAGAACATATGCCTTTACTGAGTTATTTATGTTTGAATTAAGAATGCAGTGGTTAAATCGTTTAGAAAAGTCATCTGACGAAGCTATTGAGATAAATTACGATATTCAAAAAGTGAAAGATTTTATAGAAACTTTACCTTTTGAATTAACTGATGCACAAAAAAAGAGTGTGAATGAAATCTTTAGAGATTTAAAAGCGCCGATACGTATGCACCGATTACTACAAGGTGATGTAGGATCAGGTAAAACAGTTGTTGCAGCAATATGTATGTATGCGTTGAAAACAGCGGGCTATCAATCAGCATTAATGGTCCCTACGGAAATTTTAGCTGAACAACATGCAAATAGTTTAATTAAACTGTTCGGTGAGTACATGAATGTAGCATTGCTGACAGGTTCTGTTAAAGGTAAAAAAAGAAAAGTTCTATTAGAGCAATTAGAAAATGGTACTATTGATTGTTTAATAGGTACACATGCGCTTATTCAAGATGATGTAACATTTCAAAATGTAGGACTTGTCATAACAGATGAACAACATCGTTTCGGAGTCAATCAACGTCAACTTTTAAGAGAAAAGGGTGCGATGACGAATGTACTCTTTATGACAGCAACACCAATTCCTAGAACACTTGCTATATCTGTATTTGGTGAAATGGATGTGTCATCCATTAAGCAACTACCTAAAGGGCGCAAGCCAATTATTACAAATTGGTCAAAGCATGAACAATATGAGCAAGTGCTATCACAAATGACGTCTGAACTTAAGAAAGGACGTCAAGCCTATGTAATATGTCCGTTGATTGAGAGTTCAGAGCATCTTGAAGATGTGCAAAATGTAGTCGAGTTGTATGAATCACTTAAACTACATTATGGAGAGGAAAAAGTAGGGTTATTACATGGTAAAATGTCAGCTGAAGAAAAAGATGAGGTTATGATGCGATTCAGTCAACATGATATAGATATACTAGTTTCAACAACTGTAGTTGAAGTTGGCGTCAATGTACCAAACGCGACATTTATGATGATATATGATGCAGACCGCTTTGGTTTATCAACGTTGCATCAATTAAGAGGTCGTGTAGGACGTAGTGAACACCAAAGTTACTGTGTCCTTATCGCATCTCCCAAGACAGAAAATGGCATAGAACGCATGACTATTATGACGCAAACAACGGACGGTTTTGAATTGAGTGAGCGTGATTTAGAAATGCGTGGTCCTGGTGACTTCTTTGGAGTTAAACAAAGTGGTTTGCCTGAATTTATGGTAGCGAACATTGTTGAAGATTATCGAATGCTTGAAGTAGCTCGAGACGAGGCGGCAGAGTTGATACAATCAGGTGAATTTTTTACAGAAACATATCAGCACTTACGTGAATTCATTAATCAGAACTTGCTACATATGAGTTTTGATTGATACTTAAAAGTCACTATTGTCAAAAAATAAAATATAGCACTATGATATTTGTTGAGCTTATCAAACGGAAAGTGTTATGATATGTGAGGAATGTTTAAGACTTGGTACTAATTTCACTTTTAAGGAGGGATTTAATTGAAATTGAAAAAAGCAGAACGTCGTCAGGCGATTCAAAAAGCAATTGAATTAAATCCCTTTATTACGGATAGTGAATTATGTGAACAGTTTGAAGTTAGTATTCAAACCATACGGTTAGATAGAACAAACCTAAGTATTCCAGAACTACGAAAGCGTATTAAATTAGTAGCTGAGCAAAATTATGAACAAATTCGTGCTCTAGAGGCAAATGAAGTGGTTGGAGATTTAATTCAAGTTGAACCAAATATATCCGCTCAATCCCTCATTGAAATTACTGAAGAATCCGTTTTTACGAAGACTCAGATAGCACGAGGTCATGTGTTATTTGCTCAGGCAAATTCGCTTTGTGTAGCCTTAATACATAAATCAACAGTGTTAACACAGGAAAGTAATGTAGCATTCATTGAGAAAGTTAAACTTAATGATACAGTAAGGGCAGAAGCACACGTTGTAAATAAAACTTCGCACCATTTTGTTATAGAAGTAAACTCATACGTAAGAGACACAATAGTGTTTAAAGGAACGTTTAAAATGTTTTATATAAGCGAGGATGAATGACATGGTTAAAATTGCTATTGATATGATGGGTGGAGATGACGCACCCGGTATCGTCTTAGAAGCTGTTGAGAAAGCAGTTAATGATTTTAAAGATTTAGAGATTATTTTATTTGGTGATAAAAATCAATACACACTCAATCATGAACGTATAGAATTTAGACATTGTTCTGAGAAAATAGAAATGGAAGACGAACCTGTAAGAGCTATTAAACGTAAGAAAGACAGTTCAATGGTAAGAATGGCAGAAGCAGTGAAAAATGGTGAAGCGGATGGATGTGTGTCTGCAGGTAATACCGGTGCGCTTATGTCAGCAGGTTTATTCATTGTTGGTCGTATTAAAGGTGTGGCAAGACCAGCACTTGTAGTCACTTTACCAACAATTGATGGAAAAGGATT
Source organism: Staphylococcus sp. HMSC14D10 (assembly GCF_001808125.1). Lineage (NCBI taxonomy): Bacteria > Bacillati > Bacillota > Bacilli > Caryophanales > Staphylococcaceae > Staphylococcus > Staphylococcus sp. HMSC14D10. Next base: position 4,254 of record NZ_KV792265.1, read on the forward strand.
TGTATTTTTAGATGTGGGTGCCAATGCAGATGCGAAACCTGAACATTTATTGCAATATGCACAACTTGGTAATATTTATGCTAAAAAAATACGTGGCATTCAAAATCCTAAAGTATCATTATTAAATATCGGTACAGAACCAGCTAAAGGTAATACATTGACTAAGAAATCTTACCAACTACTTAAAGGCGATCAAAGCTTTAACTTTGATGGTAATATTGAAGCTAAAACGTTAATGGAAGGTAATACTGATGTAGTAGTAACTGATGGATATACGGGTAACATGGTACTTAAAAATATCGAAGGTACTGCAAAATCAATAGGTAAAATGTTGAAAGAAACATTTTTAGGAAGTTTAAAAAACAAACTAGCAGCTTTAGTATTAAAAAAAGACTTAGATACATTTACTAAGAAGATGGATTATGCAGAATACGGTGGATCAGTATTATTAGGTCTTGACGGAACGGTTGTTAAAGCGCATGGTGGATCTAATGCTCGTGCGTTTTATTCTGCGATTCGACAAGCTAAAATTGCTGGCGATGAAAAGATTGTCGAGATTATGAGAGAGACGGTAGGTGGTAAGGATGAGTAAGGTAGCAATTATTTTCCCAGGTCAAGGTGCACAAAAAGTTGGCATGGCAAGTGATTTGTTTAATAAGGATACGAAAGCGACAAATATTCTAAATACAGCTCAAGAAGCAATGGACTTTGATTTATTGGAAACGATGTTTACAGATAATGAGAACAAACTAGGTGAAACTGAACATACACAACCAGCTTTATTGACGCATAGTATAGCGTTATATAGTGCATTAGATAATATTAATGCTGATTATACTATGGGACACAGCTTAGGTGAATATTCTAGTTTAGTTGCTGCAGGAGTATTAAAATTTGAAGATGCAGTTAAGATTGTTCGCAAACGTGGTCAATTAATGGCTCAAGCTTTTCCAAATGGTGTTGGTAGTATGGCTGCAGTATTAGGTTTGAGTTATGAAGAAGTAGACCGAATATGTAAAGAATTATCTACAAATGATGAATTGGTCGAACCAGCAAACATTAATTGTCCGGGTCAAATTGTAGTTTCAGGTCACAAATCACTTATTGATAAATTTGTTGAAGAAGGAAAATCGTTAGGTGCTAAACGTGTCTTACCTTTAGCGGTTTCTGGACCTTTCCATTCTTCAATGATGCAAGTGATTGAAAAAGACTTTGAGTCATTCATTAATCAATTTGAGTGGCATGATGCATCGTTACCGATAGTTCAAAATGTTAATGCACAGGGTGAAACTGATGCAGCAACAATTAAGTCCAATATGATTAAACAATTATATGCACCCGTTGAATTTATCGATTCAGTAGAATGGTTAATTGCGCAAGGTGTAAATCATTTTATAGAAATTGGTCCTGGTAAGGTCTTATCTGGTTTAATTAAGAAAATAAATCGCGATGTTAAATTGACATCAATTCAAACATTAGAAGATGTGAAAGGATGGAATAATCATGACGAATAAAAATGCATTAGTGACTGGTGCTTCAAGAGGTATTGGTCGTAGTATCGCATTACAATTGGCTGAAGATGGTTTCAATGTAGCCGTAAACTATGCAGGTAATAAAGAAAAAGCTGAAGCAGTTGTTTCTGAAATTAAAGCTAAAGGTGTTGAAAGTTTTGCGATTCAAGCAAATGTAGCTGAAGGCGACGAAGTTAAAGTTATGATTAAAGAAGTCGTTAGTCAATTTGGTTCGTTAGATGTACTTGTAAATAACGCTGGTATCACTCGGGATAACTTATTAATGCGCATGAAAGAACATGAATGGGATGATGTTATCAATACTAATCTTAAAGGTACATTTAATTGCATTCAAAAGGCTACACCTCAAATGCTTCGTCAACGTGGTGGTGCAATCATTAACTTATCAAGTATTGTAGGTGCCATGGGTAATCCAGGACAAGCTAACTATGTTGCTACTAAAGCAGGCATAGAAGGTTTAACGAAATCAAGCGCACGTGAACTTGCATCACGTGGTATTACTGTCAATGCGGTAGCACCTGGTTTCATTGTTTCGGATATGACAGACGCACTGAGTGATGATTTAAAATCACAAATGTTAGAACAAATACCTTTATCTCGATTTGGTGAAGATACAGATATAGCGAATACAGTAGCATTTTTAGCATCTGATAGAGCGAAATATATTACTGGCCAAACAATCCATGTCAATGGTGGCATGTACATGTAATTGAAGTACTTGAATTTTATTATCAGTGTTTAAGAAATGCTTGTATTTTACCCATTAAAATGGGAAAATATAGTAGTCTATGGATAGACACTTTTAAAGGAGGTGAATCGACGTGGAAAACTTCGATAAAGTAAAAGATATCATCGTTGACCGTTTAGGTGTAGATGCAGATAAAGTAACTGAAGACGCATCTTTCAAAGATGATTTAGGCGCTGACTCACTTGATATCGCTGAATTAGTGATGGAATTAGAAGATGAATTTGGTACTGAAATTCCTGATGAAGAAGCTGAAAAAATCAATACTGTTGGTGATGCAGTTAAATACATCAATAGTCTTGAAAAATAAAAACTTACATCTGAGTCGTCTACAAGATGGCTCAGATTTTTTTCTTAAGAATCAAACAAAGTATAAACATATGGGAGGTTCTAATGTGACTAATCCAAAAAAAATAGAAATGGTTAATGACTTTCAACAACAGTTTGCGAAGAAAATGAATGAGTTGGGATTTACATATTCAAATATTGACTTGTATCAACAAGCTTTTTCTCATTCAAGTTTTATCAATGACTTTAATATGGATCGTTTGGCACATAATGAGCGACTCGAATTTCTAGGCGATGCGGTATTAGAATTGACGGTATCACGCTACCTTTTTGATAAACATCCGGATTTACCAGAAGGTAATTTAACAAAAATGCGTGCAACAATTGTATGTGAGCCCTCACTTGTAATATTTGCTAACAAAATCGAGTTAAATCAACTTATCTTATTAGGTAAAGGTGAAGAAAAAACGGGTGGGAGAACACGCCCTTCATTAGTGTCCGATGCCTTTGAAGCTTTTGTCGGGGCTTTATATCTTGATCAAGGATTAGATATAGTTTGGCAATTTGCTGAGAAAGTGATTTTTCCATTTGTTGAGGATGATGAATTGGTTGGTGTTGTTGATTTTAAAACACAATTTCAAGAGTATGTTCATAGTCAAAATCGTGGAGATGTGATTTATCGTTTAATTAAAGAAGAAGGTCCAGCGCATCATCGATTGTTTACGTCGGAAGTCATTTTAGAGAATGAAGCAGTAGCAACAGGTCAAGGTAAAACTAAAAAAGAATCAGAACAAAAAGCGGCAGAGAGCGCTTATTCAAAATTAAAAAGCAATAATAATCTTTAACATATATTAAAGAAAACCATTAAACGGTAAAATATTGTCCTCCTCTCAACTAGAATGAGTGGAATGATTAACAAGGAGAATAGTATGGTGTATTTAAAATCAATTGATGCCATAGGTTTTAAATCATTTGCAGATCACACAGATGTTCAATTTGACAAGGGTGTAACTGCAATTGTTGGGCCTAATGGTAGCGGAAAAAGTAATATCACTGATGCCATTAAATGGGTATTAGGTGAACAGTCCGCCAAATCATTACGTGGCTCTAAAATGGAAGATATTATTTTTTCAGGAGCAGAACATCGAAACGCTCAGAATTATGCAGAAGTACAATTGAAACTTGACAATAAAGCTAGAAAGTTACAAGTTGATTCAGATGATATCGTTGTGACACGTCGTTTATATCGTAGTGGTGAGAGCGAATACTACCTTAATAATGATAAAGCGCGTTTAAGAGATATCACTGAATTATTCCTGGATTCTGGTTTAGGAAAAGAAGCATTTAGTATTATATCTCAAGGTAGAGTAGATGAAATTTTAAATGCTAAACCTATTGATAGACGACAAATACTTGAAGAATCAGCTGGTGTATTAAAATATAAGAAGCGAAAAGCTGAATCATTACAAAAGTTAGACCACACTGAAGATAATCTTACACGCGTAGAAGATATTTTATATGATTTAGAAGGACGCGTTGAACCATTAAAAGCTGAAGCATCAATTGCAAAAGAGTATTTAAAATTGTCTGAAGAGATGAAACAAAGTGATGTTATTGTTACTGTACATGATATCGACCAATATTCAGAGGATAATCGTCAACTGGATCAAAAATTAAATGATTTAAAAAGCCAACAAGCAGATAAAGAAGCAAAACAAGCTCAGATTAATAAATATATTCAAAAGCAAAAGTCTCAACGTCAACAAATTGATAATGACATTGAACAATTAAACTATGATTTAATCAAAGCTACTGAAGAATATGAAAAGTTCACAGGTCGATTGAATGTTTTAGAAGAAAGAAAACGAAATCAATCAGAAACGAATGCTCGTTTTGAAGAAGAGTTAGATAATTTACATCAAGAATTAAAAAATGCTCATAATGAAAAAGCTGATATTACTCAACAAATTACTGCCTTACAAGAAAAACAAAAAGAGTTGAATAATAGTATTCATCAATTAGAATCAAAACTGTATGTTTCTGATGAACAACATGACGAAAAATTGGAATCAATCAAAAATGAATACTATGAATTAATGTCTGAACAATCAGATGTAAATAATGATATTCGCTTTTTAGAGCATACGATTAAAGAGAATGAAGCGAAAAAATCACGCTTAGATTCTCGCTTGGTTGAAGCGTTCAATCAACTTAAAGCGTTGCAAAGTGAAATTTCTAATACAGAACGCAACCATCAAGCTACTGTTAAACAATTGAGCGATATTGAGACTCAAATAAGTCAACTAGAACAGCAGTTATCAAAAGCTAAACAAACTCAAACTGAATATGAAGATAAACTTTATCAGGCTTATCGATACACTGATAAAATGAGAGCTAGAATAGAGAGTTTAGAAACTCAAGAAGAGGATTATACTTATTTCTTTAATGGTGTTAAACATGTGTTAAAAGCTAAAAATAATTACCTACAAGGTATTCATGGTGCTGTTGCAGAAGTGATAAATGTGCCATCTGAATTGACTCAAGCGATTGAGACCGCATTAGGTGCTTCATTACAACATATCATAGTTGATAGTGAAAAAGATGGACGCCAGGCAATACAATTTTTAAAACAAAAGGGTCTTGGTAGAGCCACATTCTTACCATTAAATGTTATAAGATCGAGACAATTATCTAATAATATTAGACACATCGCTGAAAATACAAATGGATTTATCAATGTAGCTTCAGATGCGATTAAAGTTAATTCACAATATCAAGCTGTAGTTGAAAATTTAATAGGTACTACTATTATCGTAGACAATTTGAAACATGCTAATGAACTGGCAAGAGCTATCCAATATAAAACACGCATTGTAACTTTAGAAGGAGATATTGTTAATCCTGGTGGTTCTATGACCGGTGGTGGTGCGCGCAAGACGAAGAGTATTCTTTCACAAAAAGATGAACTGACAACTATGCGTAATCAATTAAAAGATTATGAATCACAAACACAAGATTTCGAGAAACAGCTACAAAAACAAAAAAATGAAGTTGAACATCTCAGCGAAACTTATTTTAAAATGAGTCAGAAATATAATGAAGTAAAAGAACAATCTCATAACGAAGCGTTAGAATTAGATCGACTTAAAACACAAGAAGCGCACATTAAAGATGAACATGAGGAATTTGAGTTCGAGAAAAATGATGGCTACCAAAGTGAAAATAGTCGCATTACTTTAACTGAAAAACAAGAGCGTTTAACTATTATTCAAGGTAAGTTAAAACAACTTGAAACAGATATTGAACGTTATACTCAATTATCTAAAGAAGGTAAAGAGAATACCACTCAAGTGCAACAACAATTAAACCAAAGACGTTCTGACTTAGCTGTAATTAAAGAACGAATAAATGCTCAAAAAGCGTCATTAGAACGTACAGATAAACAGATAGAGACGATTAACAAACAATTAACAAATGTTGACGATAAAATTAAACTCTTCAATTCTGACGAAATGATGGGGGAACAAGCATTTGAAAAATTACAACAACAGATAAAATCTAAAGAAAATGACCGACAATCCATCACTGATCAGTTAAAACAATTGAAAAAAGAACGTATTGATGTCAATGAACATGTTGAGTCACATGAAGCTACATTGCAAGAATGTCATCAAGATTTATTGTCAATTGAAAGTTTTTATCAAGATATAAAAGCACAACAATCGAAATTAGATGTATTGATTAACCATGCAATTGATCATTTGAATGATGAATATCAACTAACCGTTGAGCGGGCTAGAAGTGAATTCTCTTCAGAAACGCCAATTGATGCGTTGAGAAAGAAAGTCAAACTAACTAAAATGTCAATTGAAGAACTAGGGCCAGTAAATATAAATGCTATTGAGCAATTTGAAGAATTAAATGAGCGTTATACTTTCTTAGATGAACAACGTACAGACTTGCGTGAAGCGAAACAAACACTTGAACAAATTATAAGTGAGATGGACCAAGAAGTGAAAGGTCGTTTTAAAGAAACGTTTTTACAAGTGCAATCTCATTTTACGACAGTATTTCAGTCGTTATTTGGAGGTGGACATGCTAAATTAGAGTTAACAGATGATGATTATTTATCAGCTGGTGTCGATATTATTGTTCAACCACCTGGTAAGAAATTGCAACACTTATCTTTATTAAGTGGTGGTGAGCGTGCATTAAGTGCTATTGCACTACTATTTGCTATCTTGAAAGTAAGATCTGCTCCATTTGTTATACTAGATGAAGTAGAGGCTGCACTCGATGAAGCGAATGTAATTCGATACGCTCAATTTTTAAAAGAATTATCTATTCAAACTCAATTTATTGTTATTACACATCGAAAAGGAACTATGGAATATTCAGACCGTTTATATGGTGTGACGATGCAAGAGTCAGGTGTTTCAAAATTAGTAAGTGTCAACTTAAATACAATTGATGAGGTTATGAAGGAGGAACAAGCATGAGTTTCTTTAAACGATTAAAAGACAAATTTTCAACGAAATCTACTGAAGATATAGAACAAGAATTATCAGAAGAAGAAGGTTATCAAAGTAGCGCAACTCATGATGACAATGATGAAGTACAGATAGAACCGAAGAAAAAACCACGTAAATTAAGTGAAGCGGACTTTGATGACGATGGATTAATTTCAATTGAAGACTTTGAAGAAATTGAAGCACAAAAAATGGGTGCTAAATTTAAAGCGGGACTTGAAAAATCACGTCAGAACTTCCAAGAACAACTTAATAATTTGATCGCGCGTTATAGAACAGTAGATGAAGATTTCTTCGAAGCACTTGAAGAAATGTTAATCACTGCAGATGTTGGTTTCAACACAGTGATGCAATTAACAGAAGAATTACGTACTGAAGCTCAACGTCGAAATATACAAGAAACTGAAGATTTACGTGAAGTTATTGTTGAAAAGATTGTTGAAATTTATCATCAAGAAGATGACCAATCAGAAGCAATGAATCTCGAAGACGGCCGTTTGAATGTCATTTTAATGGTTGGCGTAAATGGTGTTGGTAAAACAACTACAATCGGTAAATTAGCACACAGATATAAAATGGAAGGCAAAAAAGTAATGCTTGCTGCTGGAGATACATTTAGAGCTGGTGCAATTGATCAACTACAAGTTTGGGGAGACCGTGTAGGTGTTGAAGTAATTCGTCAAAGTGAAGGTTCAGATCCTGCTGCAGTTGTATATGATGCAATTAATGCCGCTAAAAATAAAGGTGTCGATATATTAATTTGTGATACTGCAGGACGTTTACAAAACAAATCTAATTTAATGCAAGAATTGGATAAAATGAAACGTGTCATTAGCCGAGCTGTACCAGATGCACCACATGAAGCTTTATTATGCTTAGATGCAACAACAGGTCAAAACGCATTATCTCAAGCACGTTCATTTAAAGAAGTTACAAACGTATCAGGTATAGTATTAACTAAATTAGATGGTACTGCTAAAGGTGGTATTGTACTTGCGATTAGAAATGAACTTCATATACCTGTGAAATATGTAGGATTAGGTGAGAAACTTGATGACTTACAACCATTTAACCCAGAAAGTTATGTATATGGCTTATTTGCAGATATGATTGAACAAAATGAAGATATTCCAGATGAAGTTGCTGAATTAGATTTTAATAATGAGGATAATCCAAATGGGGAAAAATGATTTAGTTAAAACTTTGCGAATGAATTATTTGTTTGATTTTTATCAAACATTATTAACTGAAAAACAAAGAAATTATATGGAACTGTTTTATTTGAGAGACTATTCACTAAGTGAAATTGCAGAGACATTTGATGTGAGTAGACAAGCAGTTTATGATAATATAAGAAGAACTGGCGATTTAGTAGAAGATTATGAAGCTAAATTGAATTTGTATGAAAAATTTGAACAACGTCGTAAAATTTATGACGATATGAAACAAACATTAAATGATTCTAAGAAGTTAGAACAATACATTAATCAATTAGAAGAATTAGAATAAATAGAGATAAAGGAGGGCAATTGATATGGCATTTGAAGGATTATCTGATCGTTTGCAAGCTACGATACAGAGAATGCGTGGTAAAGGTAAAGTTACTGAAGCGGATATTAAAGCAATGATGCGTGAAGTACGATTAGCATTATTAGAAGCCGATGTAAACTTTAAAGTAGTTAAAGAATTTGTTAAGACAGTGTCAGATCGTGCCTTAGGATCAGATGTAATGCAATCATTAACACCTGGTCAACAAGTCATTAAAATTGTACAAGATGAATTAACTCAATTAATGGGTGGCGAAAACTCAACGATTAAAATGGCAAACAAGCCACCTACTGTTGTTATGATGGTTGGTTTACAAGGTGCAGGTAAAACAACAACAGCCGGTAAACTAGCATTATTAATGCGTAAAAAATATAATAAAAAGCCAATGTTAGTTGCAGCGGATATTTATCGTCCAGCGGCAATTAACCAATTACAAACGGTAGGTAAACAACTTGACGTTCCTGTTTATAGTGAAGGGGACCAAGTTAAACCGCAACAAATCGTTGAAAATGCATTAAAACATGCCAAAGAAGAACATTTAGATTTTGTAATCATTGATACAGCAGGTCGTTTGCATATTGATGAAGCGTTAATGAATGAACTTCAAGAAGTTAAAGAAATTTCTAAACCTAATGAAATCATGTTAGTTGTAGATGCTATGACTGGGCAAGACGCTGTTAACGTTGCTCAATCATTTGATGACCAATTAGACGTTACGGGTGTTACGTTGACTAAATTAGATGGAGACACTCGTGGTGGTGCTGCTTTATCTATTCGTTCAGTAACTCAAAAACCAATTAAATTTGTTGGTATGAGTGAGAAGATGGATGGACTTGAACTGTTCCACCCAGAGCGAATGGCTTCTCGTATACTTGGTATGGGAGATGTTTTAAGTCTTATTGAAAAGGCACAACAAGATGTTGACCAAGAAAAAGCTAAAGATTTAGAACAAAAAATGCGTAATTCTACGTTCACATTGGACGATTTCCTTGAACAATTGGATCAAGTTAAAAATCTTGGCCCACTTGATGACATCATGAAAATGATTCCAGGAATGAATAAGATGAAAGGCATGGATAAGTTAAATATGGATGAAAAGCAAATTGACCATATTAAAGCAATTATCCAGTCTATGACACCAAGTGAAAGAGAAAACCCAGCAGTACTAAATGTTTCAAGAAAAAAACGTATCGCCAAAGGTTCTGGGCGTTCACTACAAGAAGTGAATCGCTTGATGAAACAATTTAATGATATGAAGAAAATGATGAAGCAATTCAGTGGTGCTGGCCGTAAAGGTAAAAAAGGCAAACGTAGTCAAATGGAAAATATGTTAAAAGGTATGAACTTACCATTTTAATTAAGTGAAAATATCGAACGCTTCTCAAATAGTGTTCGATATTTTGATGTTTATTGAAAAAATAAATGTACTACCAAACATTTAGCAAAAGGTTCGGCCTAGCTAAAGCTAGTCCATAACCAAATCTACGGTTTTAAAAAAACCTAGATTTGGTAAAGAAAAAAGTCTTTACAAAATATCAAGTTACTGTTAATATTATTTCTTGTAGAAAATAAAAAGTAAAAGATATAAAGGAGAGTTTTATATATGGCAGTTAAAATTCGTTTAACTCGTTTAGGTTCAAAAAGAAATCCATTCTATCGTATCGTAGTAGCAGACGCACGTTCACCACGTGATGGTCGTATTATCGAACAAATCGGTACTTACAACCCAGCTAGTGTTAATGCTCCAGAAGTTAAAATTGATGAAGAATTAGCATTAAAATGGTTAAAAGACGGTGCTAAACCAACTGATACAGTTCATAATATCTTATCTAAACAAGGTATTTTAAAAACTTTTGATGAACAAAAACACGCTAAATAATTAGCTTAAACTTTATAAGTAAAGTAATAGAGGCGCCAACTGATGGCGCCTTTTTAAATACTGAAAAATCATGATATGATAAACAAAATGACATTAATGGATTAAATGAGGTGCAAATATGCAAGTTGAAGTTGGTCAAATCGTAAATACACATGGAATTAAAGGTGAAGTTAAAGTGAAATCTAATTCCGATTTTACGGATACCCGTTTCCAACCAGGTGAAGTATTGACGGTAAATCATCAAAATCATGAAGAACAATTGACGGTCTTATCTTACCGTGTTCATAAAGGATTTCATATGTTGAAATTTGAGGGAATAAATAACATTAATGACGTCGAACAATATAAAGGTGACTATTTGTACCAAGAACGCGATCATGAAGATATTGAATTAGCTGAAAATGAATATTACTACTCTGACATCATTGGAAGTACTGTATTTGATAATGACAATCAACCTATCGGCAGAGTTATCAATATTTTTGAAACAGGTGCAAATGATGTTTGGGTTGTTAAAGGAGAAAAGGAATATCTCATTCCTTATATAGCTGATGTAGTTAAAGAAATTGATATTGAAAATAAAACGATTCGTATAACACCTATGGAAGGGTTGTTAGATTAATGAAAATTGATTATTTAACTTTATTTCCTGAGATGTTTGATGGCGTACTCAATCACTCCATTTTAAAAAGGGCACAGGATAAAGAAATCATTAGTGTGAATACTGTGAATTTTAGAGATTATGCCATTAATAAACATAATCAAGTGGATGATTACCCATTTGGTGGTGGACAGGGTATGGTCCTAAAACCTGAACCAGTCTTCAATGCTATGAAAGATTTACAACGAACTGATCAAACGCGTGTCATTTTAATGTGTCCTCAAGGTAGACCTTTTTCACAAGAAATTGCACAAGAATTAAGCGAAGCTGAGCATATCGTATTTATTTGTGGACATTATGAAGGTTATGATGAACGTATAAGAACGCACCTAGTGACGGATGAAATTTCAATTGGGGATTATGTATTAACTGGAGGAGAATTGCCAGCGATGACGATGACAGATGCGATTGTGCGATTAATACCAGGTGTATTAGGAAATCAACAATCACATCAAGATGATTCGTTCTCAGATGGTCTATTAGAATTCCCTCAATATACGCGTCCAAGAGAATTTGAAAATATGACCGTTCCAGATGTATTATTATCAGGTAATCATGCAAATATTGAACAATGGCGACATGAACAAAAATTAATCCGTACTTATCATAAGCGACCGGACTTACTTGATCGATATCCTTTAACAGAAGACGATGAAAAATTTATAGAAAGCTATAAAAAGCAATTGAAAAACAATTAGTATTATGCTAATATATATCAAGTGTGAAAAGACACTAATTATCACTATGATCCGCTGCTATATGAATGTCTAGGCAAGAACATAGGTTGAAGGAGAGTATATCAATGAGTAATCATAAGTTAATCGAAGCAGTTACAAAATCACAATTACGTACAGACTTACCAACATTCCGTACTGGTGATACTTTACGTGTACACGTACGTATCGTAGAAGGTTCACGTGAACGTATCCAAGTATTCGAAGGTGTTGTAATCAAACGTCGTGGTGGAGGAATTTCTGAAACTTTCACAGTTCGTAAAATTTCTTCAGGTGTAGGCGTGGAACGTACATTCCCATTACACACTCCAAAAATCGAAAAAATCGAACTTAAACGTCGTGGTAAAGTACGTCGTGCTAAATTATACTATTTACGTAGTTTACGTGGTAAAGCTGCTAGAATCCAAGAAATTCGTTAATCAGCAAACTGAGTATAATAATAAGACAGAGATTAGATACAACGTTTGTCTTACAAATAAAGCTTCCAATCTTCTTCTTTCAAGTTGAGATTGGAAGCTTTATTATTTTTATTCACATTTAAAACAATTAAAGTTTAATTTATTAACTATCTTAATTTATCGTTTTTTCTTAACCCATAAACTAAATAATATACTACCGATAACACCAATGAAACTCATAATAGCAAGTAGATAGAATTGAGGAGGGGTGTATGTGAGTTTAATCACTTTATCTCCTTTATTAACTGATATTGCTGTCATGATACCATTAGCTTGGTGAACAGGTATTTCTTTCCCATCGACTTTCGCATGCATACCATTTGCATATACTGTTGGTAAAATGACATAGCCTGTTGCGTTCTTTGGTTTCTTGACGACATAACCATTTCTCATGTCTTTAACTTTCACAGGTGTTAATTCTTTTGAAGCTTTTTTAAGTGTGCTGTAGTCCTCACCATAAATACCTTTTACAGATAAACGATAATTCCCTTTAGATAGATGAATATTTAGCTTATCAGACGCTTTAACACGCATTGTAACTGGTGTAACTAAGCGACGATATTTGTAGCTCAGTTCATTTCGATTTTGCGAATATTCATTAACACCTACTGAATGCGCTTTGTCAGGCGAAAGTAGTTCAACATCCATTTCTACGTACATATCTTTATACTGATTAGCGACAGATTCAGGTAATTTTAATGTAACCCCACCATTATCTTTGTGTACTTTAAGATGATTTTGATTTTTCCAAGTCGCATTTTTTGTAGACATTTTTGACTTGTTTAAAAGGTTTTTATTAGCTTTAAATGAAGTATTTGCTTTTTCTGAATTGTCGTTTAATACGATCCCTTTTAACATAGCTTGTTCACGATCTAAAGGTGACTTTAAATCATCACTATTATATATATGATTAGTTACATGAGCTGATGGATAGTCAATCATGTTTTTAGAATGGATAAGCGTATTTTTACCATTCAATATCATATCTTTCTTTTCAAAACCGTAAGTCATATTTTGATCTTCAGGATGACGTAGTCGATCTTGAACATTCCATAAAGCAGTTAAGTTTGCACGATTTCCTAAAAAGCGATACGTACTATTTTTATCAACAGGCATATTAATTTGCATTAATTTATCATAATATTTCAAAATTCCTCCATCAAAAATGCTTGAGTATAACGAAATACCATTGTAGTGATAAAGAAAAGGAGAATTTAATGCATATGCCGACATATAATCAATACGATGAAATGGATCATCATGATGTTCTTTGATAGAATCAATTTTTTTAGCAATAGTATCATTATAGTATGAAGGATCGCTCAATGTATTGATTGTCGTTGAATATGGGTCTATCGTTCTTTGTCTTGAATCATGTGTCATTATAATTTGTTGACCGAAAAATAGCACAATCAACGATAACATAATAATTGGTTGTTTCAGTAAAGATTTGTGATAGATAAATATTCCTAGCACAACGATGATAATTAAAGCAATTACCATCCAATCTACAAAGTTGTCAGCTATGATATATCTACACAAACCACCAATAAATACGGGCACAGCTGCAAATAGAAACTGTTTCATAGTCAACTCTGATAAGTGATAAATATATAAAGCAATCAGTCCACTTGTAGATAACACTAAGAAATAAACCCACCGTCGTTGTGGTAATGAGAATCCATTAAAAGCACTGTCAAAGTACTGTGATAATGAACCAATAAGTAAGAACCACGTTATAATAGCAAAAATTTTATAGTAATAGTGTTTATATAACTTTGGCGTTAATAATGCTACCAATGCAATAAGTGATATTGTTACATAAAAGCCATTTGAAAATATATAATAATTATTTTTAGTTAGATCAGTAAATAGAGAGAGGTTGAAATCAGAATTTTGTTGGCGATCATTATTTAGGAAAGATGATACACCAGTGTAAAAACCTAATATGCTTGATAGGAGCGCAAACATAGCCCCTATAATTAGTAAATAACATTTTTGCCAACGAGATACGATGTCATAGCGATACTGGAATACGACACGTAATATAAAATAAATACCTAACACAATGGCTTGATAATAAGTAAAGTAAAAATTTGAAAATAGTGTGATTGCCACTGCAAAGATGAACAAACCTATCTTTCTACGTTGAAAGAAACGTTCCATTCCCCATAATGATAATGGCAATATAATTAACAAATCTCCATAAAATGACCAAGTAAAATTGTAATATAACACTACTGTTGATGCCCCATATAAAATTGTTGCTATCAACAGAGGTGTAGAACTTAACTTTAAATATCTAAAATAATAAAATGCACAAATAAAAGTAATTATTGTTCGTACATAAGCAACAATTAATTGATTCGTTGGCCAAAAGCGAATGTTTTGCGGTTGCCAATGGAATAAATGTTCACCAATCCATACAATAATAAAATTGACCCACATAATTGGTGTAAGGGAATAATAATAGGCTAACCCTTTAACATAATCACCGCCTAGTCCAAATGAATGATCGTAAAATCCTTTTAATTGTGTGAAGTGTTCATATAAATATAATTGGAACGGCATCATTTGTCTAAAACCATCACCAGAGCCACTAAATACCACGCCATCTTTTATGTAATCTCGGATAAATGGATAATAAATGGTTAGTGTTACGATATTAGCTATGATGAAAATGAGACCAAACGTCCAAAAGGGTTTTGACCATATTTTTTTAATCAAATTACTTCCTCATCTTTCGTTTTTTTGAATTAATAATTTTTACAAAAACAGCACTAAGAATCATACTCATTAATGAAATGAATATCATAGTATTCCAGTAAGGAGGTTGATATTTAATGACAATTTGTTTTGCATTTTTTTCGACTGGAACACCGGTCATCATATAATTTACTTTTTGGATTTTTGCAGGTTGTCCATCAACATATGCACGCATTCCTTTTCGATAAGGAATGTTTATTGAGGCTATACCACTCTCATGGTGACTGAGTTGGACTTGTATACCATTTTTAATATCATGATAACTTGTATCAAAATTAGCATTATCATGCACCTTTTTAAGCGTATCATAATTTTCGCCATTTAATTGTTGTAAATCGACATAAAATTCACCATCAGGCGAAAGGGTAATAGTGATATCACCATTTTTATCTGGATGAGTGCGATAAAGTTGAGTGTCTACACCTGTTCGATAGGTAGAATTATTAAACAATCGATGATTAGCGTAATTATTGATAGCGACTGTGTAATTACTATCTGGATTACCTCTCTTAATCTTCATCGTTAAATAAAAATCATCATATTTATCACGTATTTGTTTTGGAAGATGTAATTTTATAGTACCACCTTTGCCACCAATAACCTTATAGCGATTTTTTCCAATTTGCTTAATATTTTGTTGTTGCATATCAACTTTTGATAGTAAATTAGATGCTGGTTGTTTGAAAGATTTTCCTGCATTATCCATGATCACACCATTTAACATCGCATGCTCACGATCTATAGATGTTTTTAAAGATTTACTATTATAAACATTTTTCGTAACTTTAACACTCGGCAAATTAAGTGTATTTTCATAGATAGAATATTGTCCACTTGTTTTAACCTTTTTAAAATAGGCGGGTAAATTTCCCTGATAATCTTTTAGCATCATATAACGTACTGAGAAAAGACTTGCTATATTTTGTCGACCATTTATTGATTGATAGCGACTTAGTGACTCCTCGGCAAGATTAATTTTTAGTGCATCATAATAGTAATCGAGAATATTATGATGGAAGATACTTGAATATAAACTTAGTCCTTTAAAGTGTTGGTACATAGGTGTGTTATCTTGCTCATTCACTCGCCAATCGATACGTTCATCTTCTCGCTTACTATTCTCCATTGTATTAACTAATGAACGTTGTAAGTCTGAACTATATAAACTTGAGTTAATATAAAATGTATTAGCTCGTTCTTGATGATCTTTAAAATAAATTTGATTTTTAATAAAGACGAAAGAAACCATTAAATTGAGTAAGATTATAGAAATGCCGAATATATAGCTTAGATTAATGCGATAACGTCTATCTTTTAAAATTAAAATAAGTAACCCTATTAAAGAAACGATTGGTACAAGTACAAGCCAAGCTACAAATTTATGATAGGTAATAGCACTAGCGAAAATGATAATTTCAGCAATAATATTACTAATTAAATATGATTTGATTTTTAGTGTTCTAAAATATTTTAGAAATAGACCAATTAATATGGCTGAATTAAAAGACAATATAAAATGCCAACGTTTTTGTGGTGCAGAAAATCCATTAAACAATTGATCGATAAATGGTACAAAGCTTAATAGAATAAATGCGAAAGTTAAAATTGCGAATAAGCGATAATAAAAGTGTTTATAAAGTTTAATACATAATAATGCTTGAATAGTTAGAAATAACAATACGATTAAATAATTATCAAAGAAGATATTTGTGTTAATATCTAGCTTTTCGAAGGTATTTACTGTTCCTGAAAAAGGGACACGACGATTATTTAAAAAACTTTGAACACCGTGGAAGAACATAAATAAACTATTACCTAATCCTAAAATGGCACTGATAGCAAATAATAGTAAAGCTTTGCCACGTGGAATAATATCTTTAGAGTGTCTAAAAATTATACGAAGAAGTATGTAACTTGCACCTATAAGACAAAGATAATATGCAAAGTAGAAATTATTTATCATTATTAGTGTAATTGTGACAATAAATAGACCAAACTTTTGTTTTTGAAGTGTGCGTTCTATAGAAAATAGTAACAATGGCATCCAAATAAATACATCACTAAAGAATGGCCAATAAACAGTAAAGCGATAATAAAGCGGCGACATAACAAATAGAAATGCCATAATAATACTAATCCAAGTATTACGTGAAATAAATTTACTATAGAGATAGGTACAATACATCGCTAATGCAGCTTTAATAATGGAAATAACTAGCGCATTTACCATCCAAAATAGTAATCCCTGAGTATTTATATGAATAATTGTTTTTAATAGAATGATACATAGTACATTAATAATAAATAGTATGTTTGTTGAGAAATAATAGCTTAAATCCGTAAAAAAATCTCCACCTAGACCAAAATCAGTAGCATAAAAAAGATTGCCAACGCTCCATTTATCAAATAGAAACATTTGAATAGGTATCATCTGTTCGATACCATCGTTGGGTCCTGTAAATAAAACGCCGTCGTGAATAAAGCGAAAAATTATATAGCTATGTCCTATGAAAGACAGAGTTAAGAATATACCTATATATATTAATATTTTCTTCATAATTTACCTCTAAGCGATAGGATTATAATTGTAACAGTATAATTAAATTGTAGGGGATAGATTGTGCGATTAAAAGTAATTATGCTTTTCTGACATTATAAACTTATTGTACTTTATCGTTTTAATTAATGAATGATAAAATAAATGATGAACTTAGAAAAAAAGTGGCTCTCAAATAAAAATTCAATTATAATCAACAAGTTGAATTAAAATATATCGAAAGTAAGGTGACAATTAATGGCAATTCAATGGTATCCAGGACATATGGCAAAAGCTAAACGAGAGGTAACAGAACAATTAAAAAAAGTAGATGTTGTATTTGAATTAGTTGATGCACGTATTCCATATAGTTCTCGTAACCCAATGATTGATGAAGTAATTAAACAAAAACCGCGCGTAGTTATTCTTAATAAAAAAGATATGTCCAATTTAAATGAAATGCAAAAATGGGAACGCTTCTTTATAGATAAAGGATATTATCCTGTGTCAGTAGATGCTAAGCATGGCAAAAATTTAAAAGGTGTAGAAACTGCAGCCATAGCAGCAACAAAAGAAAAATTTGAACGTGAGAAAGCTAAAGGACTTAAACCTAGAGCAATTAGAGCAATGATTGTTGGCATACCTAACGTTGGTAAATCAACATTGATTAATAAATTAGCACGAAAAAATATTGCACAAACTGGTAATAAACCAGGTGTAACCAAACAACAACAGTGGATTAAAGTTGGGCAATCTTTACAATTATTAGATACACCTGGAATTTTATGGCCTAAATTTGAAGATGAAATTGTTGGTAAAAAATTAAGTTTAACAGGCGCAATAAAAGACAGTATTGTACATTTAGATGAAGTTGCTATCTATGGTTTACAGTTTTTAATTAACCATGATTTAGAAGGTTTTAAGCAACATTATAAGATTGATTTACCTGCAGATGCTGAAATATTAGAATGGTTTGATGCAATTGGACGTCGACGTGGACTTTTACAAAGAGGCAATGAAGTAGATTACGAAGCGGTTATTGAACTGATAATTAATGACGTTAGAAATGCCAAAATTGGAACATACTGTTTTGACTTATATTCAGAAATGAAGAGTGAATTAGATAATGACACAAACAATTAATGAAGCAAAGCACATATTATCTGAAATTAACTCAATTGAAGTTTTAGAACAACATGAATTAAATCAAGACGCTCGTAAAGGGGTACAACAAGCTATTACAAGACGTCGTAAACAACTTTTAAAAGAACAAGAAATTTTAGACCATTACAATACAATGAATCAATTTGAAAATGAGTTGCTGAATAACAATCCTCAAGCATTAATCTGTGGTATTGACGAGGTTGGACGTGGTCCGCTAGCAGGTCCTGTTGTTGCATGTGCAGTGATTTTAAATGAAGGGCATCGCTATTTAGGACTTGATGATTCTAAAAAAGTAACAGCGAGAAAAAGACAAATACTTAATAAAAAGCTTAAAGACGGGGTGTTGGAGTATGCCTATGGTTTAGCTAGACCAGAAGAGATCGATGAACTGAATATATATAATGCAACTAAAGTAGCAATGAATCGAGCTTTGAGTCAATTAGTAAATCGTCCAGATCATTTATTAATAGATGCAATGTCTTTAGATACAACAATTCCTCAAACATCTATTATTAAAGGCGACGCAAAGAGTGTGTCTATTGCTGCAGCAAGTATAATGGCAAAAGAATACAGAGATGATTTAATGAAAGAGATTGCAGATGAATATCCAGGATATGAATTTGAGAAAAATGTGGGTTACGGAACTAAAGCACATTTAGAAAGCCTAAATAAACTCGGTATTACACCGTATCATCGTAAAAGCTTTGAACCAATCAAATCTATGATGTAATTATTTGAATTTTTAATTAATTGCAAAAAGTGGAACACTTTCAGTTTACAATAGCGCTTTCATTTTCTATAATTATAACTGAACTTAACCTAAGAAGTAGGAGGATGGAAGATGAATATCCACGAGTATCAAGGTAAAGAAATATTTCGTTCTATGGGCGTAGCCGTTCCAGAAGGACGAGTTGCATTTACTGCTGAAGAAGCAGTGGAAAAGGCTAAAGAATTAGACACAGAGGTTTATGTGGTTAAAGCACAAATCCACGCTGGGGGTAGAGGTAAAGCAGGTGGAGTTAAGATTGCTAAATCATTATCTGAGGTTGAAACTTATGCCAATGAATTATTAGGTAAACAATTAGTTACACATCAAACTGGACCTGAAGGTAAAGAAGTTAAACGTTTGTATATTGAACAAGGTTGCGATATTCAAAAAGAATATTATGTAGGTTTTGTAATTGACCGTGCAACTGATCGTATTACTTTAATGGCTTCAGAAGAAGGCGGTACTGAAATTGAAGAAGTAGCTGCTAAAACACCAGAAAAAATCTTTAAAGAAACAATCGACCCAGTTGTAGGTTTATCACCTTATCAAGCGCGTCGTATTGCTTTCAACATTAACATTCCAAAAGAATCTATTAATAAAGCAGCGAAATTCTTAATTTCTTTATACAATGTATTTATCGAAAAAGATTGTTCTATCGTTGAAATTAACCCATTAGTTACTACTGGTGAAGGTGAAGTTTTAGCTTTAGATGCTAAAATCAACTTCGATGACAATGCATTATTCAGACATAAAGATATCCAAGAATTACGTGATTTAGAAGAAGAAGATCCTAAAGAGATTGAAGCATCTAAATATGACTTATCTTACATTGCATTAGATGGAGATATTGGTTGTATGGTTAATGGTGCTGGTTTAGCGATGGCTACAATGGATACTATTAATCATTTTGGTGGAAATCCAGCTAACTTCCTAGACGTAGGGGGCGGCGCTACAAAAGAAAAAGTTACTGAAGCATTCAAAATCATCTTAGGTGATGACAATGTTAAAGGTATCTTTGTAAACATCTTCGGTGGAATCATGAAATGTGATGTTATTGCTGAAGGTATCGTAGCAGCAGTTAAAGAAGTTGAATTAACTTTACCATTAGTAGTTCGTTTAGAAGGTACAAATGTAGAACGCGGTAAAGAAATCTTAAACGAATCAGGTTTAGCAATTGAACCAGCAGCTACAATGGCTGAAGGCGCTCAAAAAATTGTTAAGCTTGTTAAAGAAGCGTAAGGAAAGGATGGGAACACTAAGATGAGTGTATTTATAGATAAAAATACTAAAGTAATGGTACAAGGTATTACAGGGTCTACTGCCCTTTTCCATACAAAACAAATGCTTGATTATGGTACACAAATTGTTGCAGGGGTAACACCAGGTAAAGGTGGACAAGTTGTTGAAGGCGTACCTGTATATAATACTGTTGCAGAAGCTAAAGAAGAAACAGGTGCTAACGTATCTGTAGTTTATGTTCCAGCGCCCTTTGCAGCAGATTCTATTTTGGAAGCAGCAGATGCAGATTTAGATATGGTTATTTGTATTACTGAACATATTCCTGTTGTTGACATGGTTAAAGTTAAGCGTTACTTAGAAGGAAGAAAAACACGCTTAGTTGGACCAAACTGCCCAGGTGTTATTACTGCTGATGAATGTAAAATTGGTATCATGCCAGGATATATTCATAAAAAAGGTCATGTAGGTGTTGTATCACGTTCTGGTACGTTAACTTACGAAGCGGTTCATCAATTAACTGAAGAAGGCATTGGTCAAACTACAGCTGTAGGTATTGGAGGCGACCCTGTCAACGGTACTAACTTTATCGATGTACTTAAAGCGTTTAATGAAGATGAAGATACTAAAGCTGTTGTAATGATTGGTGAAATTGGTGGTACTGCTGAAGAAGAAGCAGCTGAATGGATTAAAGCGAATATGAACAAACCAGTTATTGGTTTCATTGGTGGTCAAACAGCACCTCCAGGTAAACGTATGGGTCACGCTGGTGCGATTATTTCTGGTGGTAAAGGTACTGCAGATGAAAAAATTAAAACATTAAATGAATGTGGTGTTAAAACTGCGGATACACCTTCAGAAATCGGTACTACATTAATCGAAGCAGCTAAAGAAGCTGGTATTTATGAGGAATTATTAACAATTAAATAATCATCATTAAAATTTGAATTGATTTTATTGTCTAAGACCTGATTTCTAATATTGGAAATCAGGTCTTTTGTTTAATTTATTATAAAATATATAATGATGGTGCGTTGATAAAAGGAGTGAGCATCATGAATAAAATATCATATCATCAAATTTTTCTATTCGGAAAATAACTATCAGTGTAGTGTCTTTTGTAGTAGGTTCTTTATTTTTTATTAATCAAAATTATAGTGCATATGCAAGTGAGATAAAATCTAACGATAAAGTAGTAATAACTTCACAGGATGATTTTAATAAAAATATAGTTGTGATAAATGAAACAAGTTCTAAAAAACAATATGGAAATGTGAAAATTGAATATAAAAACACTTCTACTTTAGAAGCTAAACCTGGAGATGTTGTAGTTTTTAGTGGAAGGTATGATGGTGGATTTGGACATACAGCAATAGTGTTGGATGGTAATTATGATGGTAAACTCATGTAGTTTCAAAGTTTAAATCAAAATTGGAATTTAGGTGGTTATAAAAAAAGTAGTAGCACATCGTGTGATACATAATTATAACTACGATATGATTTTTATAAGGTCTAATAAAGAGGCATAAATGAATTTGAGGAAAGAGAGTATTAATGATTTGAATTTTACAACTTTAGAATTAAATGAATTTGAAATTTTTATGAGAAAATAATTTTTCGCATTATACTCAGATTGTAGAGTTATATAAATATAGGAAAGCTCGAAATTTAGTGGTTCATATTGTCGGTGTCAAAGAAAACGGTAACGTAGTTGCTGCCTGTATATTAACTGATGCTCGTATATTTAAGGTGTTTAAATACTTATATACCCATCGAGGACCGGTGATGGATTTTACTAATTTAGAGTTAGTTGAATTTTTCTTTAAAAAATTTACGCATTATGTAAATATGCGAAGAGATGTTTTTATACTAGTTGACCCTTATGTCTTGGAGAATATAAGAAGTGCTGATGGTGAGATTATAGAACACTTTAACAATAAACAGTGATTCAAGGTGATGAATAAATTAGGATACCAACATCAAGGTTTTACAACTGGCTATTCAGCTATGAGTCAAATAAGATGGCATTCTATATTAGATTTAAAAGATAAAAGTGAACAACAATTATTAAAAGATATGTCATATCAAACTAGACGTAACATTATGAAGACAATTGAAATGGGTGTGCAAATAAAAACTTTATCAATTAAAGAAACGAATAGATTTTATCGACTGTTTCACATGGCTGAAGAAAAATATGGTTTTCATTTTCAAGAAGAACCTTATTTCAAACAAATGCTTGATATTTATGGTGGTAAAGCATGTATGAAGCTAGCTTTTATTGATTTAAATAAGTATATAAATTTATTAAAGCAACGAGCGATAGAATTAGAAGAGAAAGTGACTGAAATTAAACAATCATTTAAAGTGAATGCTAATTCAAAAAAGGCAAAAATAAAATATCACCAATTCAATCAACAACTAGAGAGCTTTTATAATAAAATAGCAAAAACTGAACAAGTAATCATTACGGATGGTACATTACTTGATTTAGCTGCTGCATTGTTTATTTATAACAATCACGAAATGTGCTATTTATCAAGTGGTTCTAATCCTAAATACAATGAATTTATGGGTGCCTATTGTCTGCAATGGGATATGATACGCTACGCAAAAGAGAAAGGCTTAGAGCGTTATAATTTCTACGGCATAACTGGCGACTTTGGTGAGAATGCAGAAGATTATGGTGTCCAACAATTTAAAAAAGGATTCAATGCGTTTATAGAAGAATATGTTGGTAATTTTATTAAGCCAGTAAATAAATTGCTCTATAAATTATATCAAAAGTAAGTGAATCGATTTATTTAGTGCTAAGGTAACAAAATTTAAAGTAATCTGGGGATTTTAGGTTTCAGATTTATGTATAAAATGAGCATGAAGACAGTTTACATAATTCAATATTAAAATTACTCATTAAAAGTTATTAAATTTTATCCATCAAATGTCTTTTAATTGAAATGTGATATACGACATAGTTGTCTTATAATGTTTTTAAAGGAGACGACTTCATGACTAACAACAACATATTACTTTTGAAATTAATTTGGCTAGGTTATACGACCCAACATATTCATCATTTATTAAAATTAAATCCTGATTTTTTTAAATTCTCTTATACTGATCAAATAGATACAATAAGAAATTGGGACAGAATGTTTCATAATGACGATTTTATTGATAAATTTAATAATTTAAATGAAAAAGATATTTTGTCATTTTTGCAGAATCACAAAGTAAGTTTTACAACACCGTTTAACACTAATTATCCTCGACTGTTAAAAGAAATTTATGATTATCCGTTTGTCCTATTTTACCAAGGTGACCCCCTTTTATTAACATTCTCCAATACATTAGGTGTGGTGGGCTCAAGAAATGCAACAGAATACTCAGCTAAAGCCATGCAATACTTATTTCCTAAATTTAAACAAATTCCACTAACTATTATTTCTGGTTTGGCAAAAGGTGCTGATAGCATAGCACATCATTTTGCTATAGAGTATCAATTACCTACAATAGCTGTTTTAGGTTTTGGTCATATGATGCATTACCCTAGAGAAACGCAAAAATTACGCAACATAATTGAAGAAAAAGGTTTAGTTATTAGTGAATATCCGCCACTTACTAGTGTTAGGCGATATCACTTTCCGCAACGCAATCGTTTGATAAGCGGTCTTTCAAAAGGGGTTTTAATAACTGAAGCAAGTGTTAGAAGCGGTAGTCAAATTACAATTGATTGTGCATTAGAGCAAAATAGAAATATATATGTATTACCAGGTTCAATATTTAATCCACTAACAAAAGGTAATTTGAAACGAGCTCAAGAAGGTGCGATGATTGTAACCTCTGCTGATGATATCCTATGTGATTATAAATAGATATCATTAATGATTCATTCTAGAGTATTAAAAATCTATATTTAATTCTAATTGATAGCTAAAAATAATATTAAAAAGTGTTTAAAATGAACGTTAATAGAATTTAAACATTGACAAAATCAAAATTGACCGTTTATCATTTATCTTTAGTAATTGAAATAGCAAGGGGGAATTCACTTTGGCAGATAATTTAGTCATAGTTGAGTCGCCTGCAAAAGCGAAAACCATTGAAAAATATTTAGGTAAAAAATATAAAGTTATAGCTTCTATGGGACATGTTAGAGATTTACCAAGAAGTCAAATGGGTGTCGATGTAGAAGATAATTATGAACCGAAATATATTACGATACGCGGTAAAGGTCCAGTTGTTAAAGACTTAAAGAAATATGCTAAGAAAGCAAAAAATGTCTTTCTTGCGAGTGACCCTGACCGTGAAGGTGAAGCGATTGCTTGGCATTTATCAAAAATTTTAGAACTTGATGATTCAAAAGAAAACAGAGTAGTATTTAATGAAATTACAAAAGATGCGGTAAAAGAAAGTTTTAAACATCCACGTGGCATTGAAATGGATTTAGTCGATGCACAACAAGCACGCCGTATATTAGATAGATTAGTTGGATATAATATTTCACCAGTATTATGGAAGAAAGTGAAAAAGGGGCTGTCTGCAGGGCGAGTTCAATCTGTAGCTTTAAGATTAGTAATAGATAGAGAGAATGAGATTCGTAACTTTAAGCCTGAAGAGTATTGGTCTATAGAAGGTGAGTTTAGATATAAGAAATCTAAATTTACTGCTAAGTTTCTTCATTATAAAAATAAACCATTTAAATTAAAAACAAAAAAAGATGTTGAAAAAGTTACAGCTGAATTAGATGGAGACAAATTTGAAATTACAAATGTTAATAAAAAAGAAAAAACTAGAAATCCTGCTAATCCATTTACCACTTCAACATTACAACAAGAGGCAGCTCGTAAATTAAATTTCAAAGCGCGTAAAACTATGATGCTCGCGCAACAATTATATGAAGGTATTGATCTAAAACGACAAGGTACAGTTGGATTAATCACATACATGAGAACTGACTCTACACGTATATCACAAACCGCTAAAGACGAAGCGAAACAATATATTGAAGATAAGTATGGTAAAGATTATCTTTCAAATAGAACTGCTAAGGGTAAACAGGGTGACCAAGATGCCCATGAAGCAATTCGACCAACAAGTACTTTACGTACACCTGATGAAATGAAAGCATACTTAACTAGAGATCAGCATCGTTTGTATAAATTAATATGGGAAAGATTTGTAGCAAGTCAAATGGCACCAGCAATTTTAGACACTGTTGCTTTAGATGTTACCCAAAACAACATTAAATTCCGAGCTAATGGTCAAACAATCAAATTCAAAGGTTTCATGACGCTTTATGTAGAAGCCAAAGATGATAAAGATAATGAAAAAGAAAATAAATTACCTAACTTGAATAAAGGTGATGAAGTGACTGCAACTCAAATTGAACCAGCGCAACACTTCACTCAGCCACCTCCACGTTATACAGAAGCACGTTTGGTTAAAACGTTAGAGGAATTAAAAATTGGTAGACCTTCTACCTATGCACCTACGATTGACACAATACAAAAACGTAATTATGTAAAACTTGAAAGTAAACGATTTGTACCTACTGAATTAGGTGAAATTGTATATGAACAAGTAAAAGACTATTTCCCTGAAATAATTGATGTAGAGTTTACTGTTAATATGGAAACGCTATTGGATAAAATTGCTGAAGGAGATATCGGCTGGAGAAAAGTAATTGATAACTTTTACGGAAGTTTCAAATTAGACGTTGAACGTGCTGAGGAAGAAATGGAAAAAGTTGAAATTAAAGATGAACCTGCTGGCGAAGATTGTGAAGTTTGTGGCTCTCCTATGGTTATTAAAATGGGACGATATGGTAAGTTTATGGCGTGCTCAAATTTCCCAGACTGTAGAAATACGAAAGCAATCGTGAAAACTATTGGCGTAACTTGCCCTAAATGCAAAGATGGAGATGTCGTTGAAAGAAAATCTAAGAAAAATAGACTTTTCTATGGTTGTTCAAACTATCCTGAATGTGACTTTATTTCTTGGGACAAACCTGTTGGTCGTGATTGTCCTAAATGTAATCATTATTTAATGGAACATAAGAAAGGACGCAGTTCACAAGTTATTTGCTCAAACTGTGACTATAAAGAAGAAGTTCAAAAATAGATAATAAATTAAGGAGGAAAACCATGAGTCAAACTGTAAATATAGTTGGCGCTGGACTAGCTGGTTCAGAAGCCGCTTATCAATTAGCTCAACGAGGTATCAAAGTGAATTTGATTGAAATGCGCCCAGTTAAGCAAACGCCAGCACACCATACTGATAAATTTGCAGAATTAGTATGTTCTAACTCACTACGAGGCAATGCATTAACTAATGGTGTGGGTGTATTAAAAGAAGAAATGAGAAGATTAGACTCATTAATTATCTCTGCTGCTGACAAAGCAAGAGTTCCTGCTGGTGGTGCATTAGCAGTTGATCGACATGATTTTTCTGGTTATATTACTGAAACTTTAAGAAATCATCCTAATGTTACTGTTATTAATGAAGAAATTAATAGTATCCCTGAAGGATATACAATTATTGCTACTGGTCCATTAACTACAGAAAATTTAGCTAAAGAAATCGTAGATATTACAGGTAAGGATCAACTTTATTTTTATGATGCAGCTGCTCCAATCATTGAAAAAGAATCGATTGATATGGATAAAGTGTATCTAAAATCACGTTATGATAAAGGTGAAGCAGCCTATCTTAATTGTCCTATGACAGAAGAAGAATTTAATCGCTTTTATGATGCAGTACTTGAAGCAGAAGTTGCACCAACAAATGAATTTGAAAAAGAAAAATATTTCGAAGGATGCATGCCTTTTGAAGTAATGGCTGAACGTGGACGCAAAACACTATTATTTGGTCCTATGAAACCTGTTGGTCTTGAAGATCCAAAAACAGGTAAACGTCCATTCGCTGTCGTTCAATTACGACAAGATGATGCAGCTGGAACGCTATATAATATTGTAGGTTTCCAAACTCATTTAAAATGGGGCGCACAAAAAGAAGTAATTCAACTTATCCCTGGTTTAGAAAATGTTGATATCGTACGGTATGGTGTGATGCATAGAAATACATTTATAAATTCTCCAGATGTATTAAATGAGAAATATGAGTTGATTAAAGAAGATAGAATTCAATTCGCAGGTCAAATGACTGGTGTTGAAGGATATGTTGAAAGCGCAGCAAGTGGACTTGTTGCTGGGATTAACCTAGCTCACAAATTACTTGATAAAGGTGAAGTTATTTTCCCTAGAGAGACAATGATAGGAAGTATGGCTTATTACATCTCCCATGCTAAAAATGAAAAGAACTTCCAACCTATGAACGCTAACTTTGGTTTATTACCTTCACTTGAAAAACGGATTAAAGATAAAAAAGAGCGTTACGAAGCACAAGCTAACAGAGCGCTCGAATATTTAGAGAATTATAAGAAAACACTATAATTATAGTGATTGAACTAGAATAGAATTTATTTCGAATTCATTGTTTTAGTCGCACGTTCAAGTTATTTCAATCTTTTAAGTAATTCTCAAAAGATTTTGAATTCTATAGCTAATTATTTTAGTCCCTTTCATGTTATATGCTACAATGCATATGATGGAGGGGATTTTTAAGTGGAAGAAATCCAAGTTACATTCTTAAATATGCTCAAAGTTGAGAGAAATTTCTCCGCCCATACATTAAAATCATATCATGATGATTTAGTACAATTTAATCATTTTTTAGAACAAGAATTACTAAATCTAAGAACATTTGAATATAAAGATGCTAGAAATTATTTAAGCTATTTATATTCACAGAATTTGAAACGTACTACTGTATCAAGGAAGATTTCAACTTTAAGAACTTTCTATGAGTTTTGGATGACACAAGATGAGACAATTATAAATCCTTTTGTACAACTCGTTCATCCTAAGAAGGAGAACTACTTGCCACAGTTTTTTTATGAAGAAGAGATGGAAGCATTATTCGAAACTGTAGCAAAAGATACAAAAAAAGGATTACGGGATCGCGTTATTCTAGAATTATTATATGCAACGGGTATACGTGTTTCTGAGTTAGTAAATATCCAACTTAAAGATATTGATATGTCTTTACCTGGTGTGAAAGTACTAGGAAAGGGAAATAAGGAACGGTTTGTTCCGTTTGGAGAATTTTGTCGTCAAAGCATTGAACAATACTTAAGCGAATTTAAGCCTATACAACATACCAAACATTCATTTTTATTAGTTAACATGAATGGCGCCCCTATAACAGAGAGAGGTGTTAGGTATGTTTTAAATGATGTTGTTAAACGTACAGCAGGGATTACGGAAATTCACCCCCACAAATTAAGACATACGTTTGCAACACATTTACTTAATCAAGGTGCAGATTTAAGAACGGTACAATCTTTGTTAGGACATGTTAATCTTTCGACAACTGGAAGATATACACATGTTTCTAACCAACAATTACGTAAAGTGTATTTAAATGCACATCCTCGAGCGAAAAAGGAGAGTAAATAAATGAGTAAAACATCATTACATGCAACAACTATTTATGCCGTTAGACATAACGGTGAAGCAGCGATGGCTGGTGATGGACAAGTTACACTAGGTGAGCAAGTTATTATGAAGCAAACAGCGCGCAAGGTCCGCAGATTATATGAAGGTAAAGTGTTAGCTGGATTTGCTGGTAGTGTAGCTGATGCCTTCACTTTGTTTGAGAAGTTTGAAACAAAATTACAACAATTTAGTGGTAATTTAGAACGTGCAGCTGTTGAACTAGCTCAAGAGTGGCGTGGTGATAAACAATTACGTCAATTGGAAGCTATGTTAATTGTAATGGATAAAGATGCAATATTAGTGGTTAGCGGAACTGGAGAAGTCATTGCACCTGATGATGATTTAATTGCGATTGGCTCAGGAGGCAACTATGCTTTAAGTGCTGGAAGAGCATTGAAGCGTCATGCAAGCCAATTATCTGCTAAAAAAATGGCTTACGAAAGTTTAAAGGTTGCATCTGACATTTGTGTGTTCACAAATGATAATATTATAGTGGAAACACTTTAACTTTTAAAAATATGGAAATGAATATAAATGGATGTTAATTAGGTTGGAGGTAAAATATATGGATGCAAACGGTATAAAATTAACACCTAAAGATATCGTATCTAAATTAGATGAATATATAGTTGGGCAAGATGATGCTAAACGAAAAGTTGCCATTGCTCTAAGAAATCGCTATAGAAGAAGTTTGCTTGATGAAGAAACCAAACAAGAAATCGCACCTAAGAATATTTTGATGATCGGTCCAACTGGTGTTGGTAAAACTGAAATAGCAAGACGTATGGCTAAAGTTGTAGGAGCGCCATTTATTAAGGTGGAAGCTACTAAGTTTACTGAAGTAGGATACGTTGGACGCGATGTTGAGAGTATGGTTCGTGATCTAGTCGATGTAGCTGTAAGACTTGTTAAAGATCAAAAGAAAGATTTGGTTAAAGACGAAGCAGTTAATAAAGCTAATGAAAAGTTAGTTAAATTACTTGTACCTAGTATGAAGAAAAAAGCGTCAAATAATAGTAATCCTTTAGAGTCATTACTTGGTGGTGCAATTCCAAACTTTGGTAATAATGATGATGATGAAGAGGAAACACCTACAGAAGAAATTAAAACTAAACGTTCAGAAATCAAAAAACAATTATTAGATGGTAAACTTGAAGAAGAGAAAGTTAGAATTAAGGTAGAACAAGATCCAGGTGCGCTAGGCATGCTCGGTACAAATCAAAACCAACAAATGCAAGACATGATGAATCAACTCATGCCTAAACGTAAGGTTGAACGTGAGGTGCCAGTTAAAACAGCTCGTAAGATTTTGGCCGATGATTTTGCCGATGAATTAATTGATCAAGAAACTGCAAATCAAGAAGCGCTTGAGTTAGCAGAACAAATGGGTATTATCTTCATCGATGAGATTGATAAAGTAGCAACGAATAACGCTAATAGTGGTCAAGATGTTTCAAGACAAGGTGTACAACGAGATATCTTACCAATTTTAGAAGGTAGCATGATTCAAACTAAGTATGGTACTGTAAATACTGAACATATGCTATTTATCGGTGCTGGCGCGTTTCACGTATCGAAACCAAGTGATTTAATACCTGAATTACAAGGACGCTTCCCAATTAGAGTAGAATTAGAAAGTTTAACTGTTGACGATTTTTACAGAATATTGACTGAACCTAAGCTATCACTCATCAAACAATATGAGGCATTGCTTCAAACAGAAGAGGTCACTGTGAACTTTACTAAGGAAGCGATTACAAGATTAGCTGAAATAGCATATCAAGTTAACCAAGACACTGATAATATTGGTGCACGTCGTTTACACACAATCTTAGAGAAAATGCTTGAGGATTTATCTTTCGAAGCCCCTAGCATGCCAAATGCTGTAGTTGATATAACACCACAATATGTTGATGATAAGTTGAAATCTATTTCAACAAATAAAGATTTAAGTGCATTTATTTTATAATATAAATAAAGGAGAAATTTTATGAGCTTATTATCTAAAACTAGAGAATTAAATACACTATTACAAAAACATAAAGGTATTGCAGTCGACTTTAAAGACGTTGCTCAAACAATTAGTAGCGTTACAGTAACGAACGTATTTATTGTTTCACGTAGAGGTAAGATTCTAGGTTCAAGTTTAAATGAACTTTTAAAAAGTCAAAGAATTAACGAAATGTTAGAAGGTAAACACATTCCTAGTGAATATACAAAACTATTAATGGACGTTAAACAAACTGAATCTAATATTGATATTGATAATGAATTAACTGTATTCCCACCTGAAGATAAAGAAGTATTTAGTAGCAGTCGTACAACTGTATTTCCAATACTTGGTGGTGGCGAAAGATTAGGAACATTAGTACTTGGTCGTGTTAAAGATGACTTTAACGAAAATGATTTAGTATTAGGCGAATATGCTGCAACTGTTATTGGAATGGAAATACTTCGTGAGAAACATAATGAAGTAGAGAAAGAGGCGCGTGATAAAGCGGCAATCACTATGGCAATTAATTCATTATCTTATTCTGAAAAAGAAGCAATTGAGCATATTTTTGAAGAATTAGGTGGTAATGAAGGCCTATTGATAGCTTCAAAAGGAGCAGATAGAGTAGGTATCACTCGCTCAGTAATCGTGAACGCGTTACGTAAACTTGAAAGTGCTGGTGTAATCGAATCACGATCCTTAGGGATGAAGGGTACCTTTATAAAAGTTAAAAAAGAAAAATTCCTTGATGAATTAGAACGAAATAAATAATTTTGATTTAAATCGATAATGCAATAACCAACATTCAACTGTTGCAAGTATGTAATATTATTTGTAACAGTTTTTATTATGAAAAATGTGTATTGCATTATTTCTTTAATGAAATTAACATTGCGCATTATATAGAAATATGATATTATTGTTTTCGGCTATAAAAGCCAATATACACATGATAAACGTACATTTAAAGGGTGCAATTAAATTAATTGTCTTTATATGAGTTTATTATGGAGGTAAATAACCACTAGGAGGAATTTAAAATGGCAGTAATTTCAATGAAACAATTACTAGAAGCCGGTGTTCACTTCGGTCACCAAACACGCCGTTGGAACCCAAAAATGAAAAAATATATCTTCACTGAGAGAAATGGTATCTATATCATTGACCTACAAAAAACAGTGAAAAAAGTTGAAGAAGCTTATAACTTCATCAAACAAGTATCTGAAGATGGCGGTAGAGTCTTATTCGTAGGTACAAAAAAACAAGCACAAGAGTCAGTTAAAGCTGAAGCAGAACGTGCTGGACAATTCTACGTTAACCAAAGATGGTTAGGCGGAATTTTAACTAACTACAAAACAATTTCTAAACGTATTAAACGTATTTCTGAAATTGAAAAAATGGAAGAAGACGGTTTATTTGACGTTTTACCTAAAAAAGAAGTTGTTGAACTTAAAAAAGAATACGACCGTTTAATCAAATTCTTAGGCGGTATTCGTGATATGAAATCTATGCCTCAAGCATTATTCGTAGTTGACCCTCGTAAAGAGCGTAACGCGATTGCTGAAGCACGTAAATTAAATATTCCAATCGTTGGTATTGTTGACACTAACTGTGATCCAGATGAAATTGATTACGTTATCCCAGCGAACGACGATGCTATTCGTGCCGTTAAATTATTAACTGGTAAAATGGCTGACGCTGTCTTAGAAGGTCAACAAGGTGTTTCTAACGATGAAGTAGCTGCAGAGCAAAACATCAATTTAGATGAAAAAGAAGAATCTCAAGAAGCAGAATCAACTGAAGAAAATACTACTGTTGAATCAAACTAAGATATAGTTTAAATGGGTGATAAGATGTAATGCTTATCGCCCTTTTTTCAAATAATAAAAAATAATAATTAAAGTTTACTAGAGTATTGGAAATTATAGTGACTTTAATGGTAATATTTAGGTAACATCTATTATTACAATTAGAAATATTGGAGGAATAATTAATGGCAATTTCAGCAAAACTTGTTAAAGAATTACGTGAAAGAACTGGCGCTGGTATGATGGATTGTAAAAAAGCGCTAACAGAAACTGATGGTGACATCGATAAAGCGATTGATTACTTACGTGAAAAAGGTATCGCTAAAGCAGCTAAAAAAGCAGACCGTATCGCAGCTGAAGGTTTAGTACATGTTGAAGTTAAAGGAAATGAAGCTGCTATCGTTGAAATCAACTCTGAAACTGACTTTGTAGCTCGTAATGAAGGCTTCCAAGAATTAGTTAAAGAAATTGCTAATCAAGTTCTTGATAGCAAAGCTGAAACAGTAGATGCTTTATTAGAAACTAAATTATCAAGTGGTAAAACAGTTGATGAAAGAATGAAAGAAGCAATCTCAACAATCGGTGAAAAATTAAGTATCCGTCGTTTCGAAATGAGAACAAAATCTGATAACGATGCATTTGGTGCATACTTACACATGGGTGGACGTATCGGTGTGTTAACTGTAGTTGAAGGTTCTACTGATGAAGAAGCTGCTAAAGATGTTGCTATGCACATCGCAGCTATCAATCCAAAATATGTTTCTTCAGAACAAGTTAAAGAAGAAGAAATCAATCACGAAAGAGAAGTATTAAAACAACAAGCATTAAATGAAGGTAAACCTGAAAACATCGTTGAAAAAATGGTTGAAGGTCGTTTACGTAAATATCTTCAAGAAATTTGTGCAGTTGATCAAAACTTCGTTAAAGATCCAGATCAAACAGTTGAAGCTTTCTTAAAATCTAAAGGTGGTAAACTTGTTGACTTCGTTCGCTATGAAGTAGGCGAAGGTATGGAAAAACGTGAAGAAAACTTCGCAGATGAAGTTAAAGGTCAAATGAAATAATCTGTCGACAAGATTTACAAGAAAGAAGACACCTTTGAGGTTTTCTATTATAAAGTGATACTTTATGTTAGAAGGCGCGTCAGTGTCTTCTTTACTTGTATATATTACATATTTTTACAATAGAGAGGAAAAAACAATGGCGCAAACTTCTAAATATAAACGTGTAGTATTAAAACTTAGTGGTGAAGCACTCGCAGGAGACAAAGGTTTTGGTATTAATCCAATCATTATTAAAAGCGTGGCACAGCAAGTAGCTGAAGTTGCTAAGATGGATTGCGAAATTGCAGTTATCGTTGGTGGTGGCAATATTTGGAGAGGTAAAACAGGTAGTGATTTAGGTATGGACCGTGGTACAGCGGACTACATGGGTATGCTTGCTACAGTTATGAATGCTCTTGCACTCCAAGATAGCTTAGAACAATTAGAATGTGACACACGTGTGTTGACATCAATTGAAATGAAACAAGTTGCTGAACCATATATCCGTCGAAGAGCTATTAGACATTTAGAGAAGAAACGTGTTGTTATTTTTGCAGCAGGAATCGGTAATCCATACTTCTCTACAGATACAACTGCAGCGTTACGTGCAGCAGAAGTCGAAGCCGATGTTATTTTAATGGGTAAAAATAATGTTGATGGAGTATATTCAGCAGACCCTAAAGTAGATAAGAATGCAGTTAAATATGAACACTTGACGCACATTCAAATGTTACAAGAAGGGTTACAAGTAATGGACTCAACTGCATCATCATTCTGTATGGATAATAATATTCCTTTAAATGTATTTTCAATCATGGAAGAAGGCAATATTAAACGTGCAGTTATGGGTGAAAAAATAGGTACGTTAATAACTAAATAATTAGAGGTGTAAACAATATGAGTGACATAATTCAAGACACTAAAGTTAGAATGAGCAAATCTATCGATAATTTATCAAGAGAATTAGCAAATATCAGTGCTGGAAGAGCCAATTCAAATTTATTAAGTGGCGTAACTGTTGACTATTATGGTGCACCAACACCAGTTCAACAATTAGCGAGCATCAATGTGCCTGAAGCACGTTTATTAGTTATTTCTCCTTATGATAAATCTTCAGTAGCTGATATTGAAAAAGCAATTTATGCAGCAAATTTAGGTGTAAATCCTACAAGTGATGGTGAAGTTATTCGTATCACTGTCCCAGCTTTAACAGAAGAACGTCGTAAAGAATTAGTGAAAAACGTTAAGAAAATTGGTGAAGATGCGAAAGTATCTATCCGAAACATCCGTCGTGATATTAATGATCAATTGAAAAAAGATGAAAAAAATGGGGACATTACTGAAGATGATTTAAGAAGTCAAACAGAAGATGTTCAAAAAGCTACAGATAATTCTATTAAAGAAATTGATCAATTAGTAGAGGACAAAGAAAAAGACATTATGTCTGTTTAATTAGTTCGACAATAAATTAATTCATTTAATAATGTTTAAGTATTATTATAAATATACTTTCTACATTACTATAAATTATTTTAGTCTAAACTGTGCCAATTCAGACTTTGGTACAGTTTTTTCATTTGCTTATTCAATGCCATTATCGAGTATGATAAAATGATAGATGATTTCTTAAATAACTAATATAATATAATAGAGATGATCAGGCTCGGAGGAAAGACCATGTTTAAAAAGCTAATAAAAAGAAATAAGACTAAAATCAGTCATAACGATGATTTAGATTTACATAATTTACCTGAACATGTAGCGATAATCATGGACGGAAATGGACGTTGGGCCAAAAAGCGTAAAATGCCTAGAATTAAAGGACATTACGAAGGTATGCAAACCATCAAAACTGTAACGCGAGAAGCAAGTGATTTGGGCATTAAATACTTAACACTATACGCTTTTTCAACTGAAAATTGGTCTAGACCTGAAAATGAAGTTAATTATATCATGAATTTGCCTGTTAATTTTTTAAAAACATTTTTACCCGAACTCATTGAAAAAAATGTTCAAATAGAAACGATTGGATTTTTAGATGCAGTTCCTAAATCGACGATTGAAGCAATACAACATGCAAAAGAAAAAACAAAAA
Source organism: Staphylococcus sp. HMSC14D10 (assembly GCF_001808125.1). NCBI lineage: Bacteria > Bacillati > Bacillota > Bacilli > Caryophanales > Staphylococcaceae > Staphylococcus > Staphylococcus sp. HMSC14D10. The sequence continues at coordinate 40,596 of NZ_KV792265.1, forward strand.
ATAATACAGGTCTGAAATTAATATTTGCCATCAATTATGGTGGACGAGCTGAAATTGTTCAAAGTATGAAATCAATTTATGATGAACTTCAACGCAATGGTCAAGACAGTAAAGATATTGATGAATCAATGATTAACAATCATTTAATGACGCATTCATACCCAGATCCTGAGTTATTAATTCGCACTTCTGGTGAACAACGTATTAGTAATTTCCTTATTTGGCAGTCTTCTTATAGTGAATTTATATTCAATGAGAAATTGTGGCCAGACTTTGACGGTGAAGAATTTAAAAATTGCTTAAAAATATATCAATCTCGCCAAAGACGCTTTGGAGGGTTAAGTAAGGAGTAGCGTATGAAAGTTAGAACTTTAACCGCAATTATAGCATTGTTAATTTTTCTACCCATTCTATTAATGGGTGGTACAACCTTAATGTTGTTTGCGTTCTTACTAGCTTTAATTGCATTAAAAGAACTTTTAAATATGAATATGATTAAATTAATTTCAGTCCCTGGTATTTTTAGTGCTTTAGCATTAATTATTATTATGTTACCTCAATCAGCAGGTGACTGGGTTAGTGACATTCAGTTAAAAAGTTTAATCGCAATGAGTTTTATTTTACTAAGTTACACTGTACTGTCAAAAAACAGATTTAGTTTTATGGATGCTGCTTTCTGTCTTATGTCAGTTGCATATGTCGGTATTGGATTTATGTATTTCTATGCAACACGTTCAGATGGATTACATTACATACTTTATGCATTCTTAGTGGTGTGGTTAACAGATACAGGTGCTTATATTTTCGGTCGACTAATGGGTAAACATAAATTATGGCCAGTAATTAGTCCGAACAAAACTATTGAAGGTTTTATTGGCGGATTAATTTGTAGTTTAATTGTGCCAATTGTTATGTTGTTCTTTGTTGATTTCAACTTAAATATTTGGTTACTATTATTAGTAACAATCATCTTGAGTATCTTTGGTCAACTTGGTGATTTAGTTGAATCAGGATTTAAACGTCATTTTGGTGTTAAAGATTCTGGTAGAATTTTACCGGGTCACGGTGGTATATTAGACCGATTTGATAGTTTCATGTTTGTTTTACCATTACTCAACATTTTATTAATACAAATGTAGTGCGATTTTAATGTTTTATTTATATATGAAAAATGTATAGTGCTATAATTGAGGAGTTATTGAGTGCACATTTGACTAGACATAGTAGATGATGTAATTCTTAACTCCTTTTATTAAAAGTAAAATTCTTGAATAATTTAACCAAATCATAGATAATCTACATCGTTCTAATGAAAAAAGTAGAAATTTAATTTAATTGAGGTGTATCATGTGAGCTATTTAATCACTATTGTCTCATTTATGATCGTGTTCGGTGTACTTGTTACGGTACATGAATATGGTCACATGTTCTTTGCGAAGCGTGCTGGAATAATGTGTCCTGAATTCGCGATAGGTATGGGACCAAAAATATTTAGTTTCCGTAAGAACGAAACTTTGTATACCATCCGTTTATTACCTGTAGGTGGTTATGTAAGAATGGCTGGAGACGGTTTAGAAGAACCACCAGTTGAACCAGGTATGAATGTTAAAGTAAAACTTAATGATAAAGATGAGATTACGCATATAATTTTAGATGATCAGCATAAATTTCAAAAGATAGAAGCAATTGAAGTTAAACAATGTGACTTCAAGGATGATTTGTACATTGAAGGTATTACTTCATATGATAATGAGCGACATCATTTTAATATTGCTGAAAAAGCATATTTTGTTGAGAATGGTAGTTTAATTCAAATCGCTCCACGACATCGACAATTTGCACATAAGAAACCTTTACCCAAATTTTTAACGTTATTTGCAGGACCATTATTTAACTTTATATTAGCCTTAATATTATTTATCGCATTAGCTTATTTCCAAGGAACACCTACTACCTCAGTGGGACAATTAGCTGATAACTATCCAGCTCAACAAGCAGGATTAAAATCTGGAGATAAAATCGTTCAAGTAGGTCAATATAAAACTAAGAGTTTTGATGACATTCAGTCTGCAGCAAATAAAATTAAAGATAATAAAACAATGATAAAATTTGAAAGAGATAATCAAACAAAGACAGTGGATATAACTCCTAAAAAGCAAGTTATTAAGCAAACTAAATTAAATTCTGAGACGACGTACATTTTAGGTTTCCAACCTCAGAAAGAACATACTTTAATAAAACCAATTGCGCTAGGGTTTGATCAGTTTGTTAGTGCCAGTACATTAATCTTTAAAGCTGTAGGAACAATGATTGCAAGTATATTCACAGGTCAATTCTCATTTGATATGTTAAATGGTCCAGTGGGTATTTATCATAATGTTGACTCTGTAGTTAAACAGGGTATCATTGCATTAACATACTACACTGCACTATTAAGTGTTAACTTAGGTATAATGAACCTATTACCAATTCCAGCACTTGATGGTGGTCGAATTTTATTTGTTATCTATGAAGCAATTTTCAGAAGGCCAGTTAATAAAAAAGCAGAGACAATTATAATAGCTGCTGGTGCTATTTTTGTCTTAATTATAATGGTTCTAGTAACTTGGAACGATATACAACGTTATTTCTTGTAGAATAAGGAGGATTAAGTGATGAAACAATCGAAAGTTTTCATACCAACTAGGAGAGATGTCCCTGCTGAAGCAGAAGCATTGAGTCACCAATTATTATTAAAAGCAGGATTAATCAAACAAAGTACAAGTGGTATTTATAGCTATTTACCATTAGCCTCTCGTGTGTTAAATAATATTTCTAAAATCATACGTGAAGAAATGGAAAGCATTGATGCCGTTGAAATTTTAATGCCTGCACTTCAACAAGCAGAACTTTGGGAAGAATCAGGTCGTTGGGGTGCATACGGTCCAGAGTTAATGCGCTTAAAAGATCGTAATGGACGTGAATTTGCTTTAGGTCCTACACATGAGGAAGTAGTGACTTCTATCGTTAGAGATGAACTTAAATCATATAAACAATTACCTTTAACGTTATTCCAAATACAATCTAAATTTCGAGATGAGAAACGCCCACGCTTTGGTTTGTTAAGAGGTAGAGAGTTTATTATGAAAGATGCGTATTCATTCCATGCTGATGAAGCATCGTTAGATGAAACATATCAAGATATGTACAATGCTTACGATCGTATATTCAAACGTGTTGGCATCAATGCTCGACCAGTGGTTGCAGACTCAGGTGCAATTGGCGGTAACCACACACACGAATTCATGGCCTTAAGTGAAATTGGTGAAGATACTATCGTTTATAGTAAGCAAAGTGATTATGCAGCTAATATTGAAAAAGCGGAAGTCGTTTATCATCCAAATGAAAAGCATTCAGAAGTAGCAGAACTAGAGAAGATTGAAACACCTAATGTTAAAACTGCTCAAGAATTAGCTGATTTTTTAAACCGTCCGGTTGATGAAATTGTTAAATCAATGATATTTAAAATTGATGGAGAATTCATTATGTTCTTAATACGTGGTCATCATGAATTAAATGATGTCAAAGTAAAAGCATTCTTTGAAACAGATAACGTTGAAATGGCCACTCAAGATGAGATTGTTAATTTATTAGGTGCTAATCCTGGTTCACTGGGACCAGTTCATGATAAAGATATTAGAATTTTTGCAGATAATTATGTCAAAGATTTAAATAATTTAGTCGTTGGTGCTAATGAGAATGGATTCCACTATATTAACGCTAATTTAGACCGAGATTTCAAGGTTGATGAGTTTGGAGATTTCCGTTTTATCTTAGAAGGAGAACCATTAAGCGATGGCTCTGGCGAAGCGAAATTTGCTGAAGGCATTGAAGTAGGTCAAGTATTTAAGTTAGGAACTAAATACTCAGAAGCAATGAACGCAACATTCTTAGATAACCAAGGTAAAGCTAAGCCATTAATCATGGGGTGCTATGGAATAGGCGTTTCAAGAACGCTAAGTGCCATTGTTGAACAAAATAATGATGAAAATGGTATTATTTGGCCTAAATCAGTTACACCATTTGATTTACATCTAATTACTATTAATCCTAAAAAGGATGAACAACTAGAATTAGGTGATCAATTGTATAAAGAATTACAACAACAATATGATGTACTTTATGATGATCGTAAAGATCGAGCTGGCGTTAAATTTAATGATGCAGATTTAATCGGTCTTCCAATAAGAATTGTAGTTGGTAAAAATGCTAGTGAGGGTATCGTTGAAGTTAAAGTACGTCAAACTGGTGAAAGCGAAGATGTTCATATTAACGATTTAAACACTCATATCGCTACACTTTATAGTAATTTATAATTTGCATAGACTAAGTTGAATTTGATGAATGTACTTGATTTCATTTGTTCAACAAGGATATTCAATGCATAATGCTAAATGAGGTTAAGACAATTTCATATTTGTCTAAACCTCTTTTTTTACTAAAAATTTTAAAACGAAACATATGAAAAGCACATGGCAAAGTAGTATAATGGATATCAAGTTTGCAGTTAGATCATAACACGTTACGTATACATATAATTGAGAAATTAGTTAGATATAAGGGTGGTTATCTGTCATGGCAATGACGAATCAAGAAAAATTCAAAGTACTCGCTGACCAGATTAAAGTTTCCAATCAACTAGATCAAAAAATCATTGAAAAAGGTGAATTAACGCGAGTAGATGTGTCAAATAAAAATAGAACGTGGGAATTTCAAATTACATTGCCATATTTTCTATCACATGAAGATTATTTAATATTCACTAATGCGATTACTGAAGAATTTAAAGAAATTGCCAAAGTTGATTGGCATTTTACAATTCAAGATACAAGTAATCAAGATGAGCATGCTATCAAATATTTTGGTCATTGTATAGAACATACTGCACTTTCACCTAAAGTAAAAGGTCAACTTAAACAGAAGCGTTTAATTATGTCTGGTAATGTGTTGAAAGTAATGACCTCTAATGACATCGAAAGAAATCACTTTGACAAAGTATGTAATGGTAGCTTAGTAAAGGGTTTTCGTAAATGTGGTTTTGATATTGATAAAGTTGTTTTTGAAACGGACGACTCAAGTTCTTATGATGATTTAGCTTCATTAGAAGCACATATTCAAGAAGAAGATGAAAAAAGTGCTCGTGAAGCTACTGAAAAAATTGAAAAAATCAAAGCAGAAAAAACGAAACAACAAGATAACAATGAAAGTAATGTTGATAAGTGTCAAATTGGTAAACCGATACAAATTGATAATATAAAACCAATTGAATCAATCATTGAAGAAGAGTTCAAAGTAGCGATTGAAGGGGTTATATTTGATATTAACCTAAAAGAATTAAAGAGTGGTCGTCATATTGTTGAGTTAAAAGTCACAGACTACACAGATTCTCTTGTACTTAAGATGTTTACAAGAAAAAATAAAGATGATTTAGATCACTTTAAGGCACTAAGTGTAGGTAAATGGGTACGCGCTCAAGGACGTATTGAAGAAGACACGTTTGTAAGAGATTTAGTAATGATGATGACTGATATAGAAGAAATCAAAAAGACACCTAAGCAAGATAAAGCAGAAGAAAAGCGTGTAGAGTTTCATTTACATACATCAATGAGTCAAATGGATGGTATTCCTAATATAAGTGCATATATTAATCAAGCTGCAAAATGGGGACATAAAGCGATAGCAGTTACAGATCATAATGTCGTTCAAGCCTTTCCTGATGCTCATGGTGCCGCTGAAAAAAATGGTATTAAAATGATTTATGGTATGGAAGGTATGCTCGTAGATGACGGAGTACCTATTGCTTACAAACCAACAGATCGAGATCTTAAAGAAGCAACTTATGTTGTATTTGACGTTGAAACAACTGGACTTTCAAACCAATACGATCAAATTATAGAATTGGCCGCCGTTAAAGTTAAAGACGGGGAAATTATTGATAAATTTGAACGATTCAGTAATCCACACGAAAAATTATCAGAAACAATCATTAATTTAACTCACATTACTGATGATATGTTGACTGATGCACCTGAGATTGAGGAAGTATTGACTGAATTTAAAGAATGGGTAGGAGATGCTATATTTGTAGCACATAATGCATCATTTGATATGGGGTTTATTGACACTGGATATGAAAGGCTTGGCTTTGGGCCATCAACGAATGGTGTCATAGATACTTTAGAACTATCACGTACGATTAATACTGAATATGGTAAACACGGATTAAACTTTTTAGCGAAAAAGTATGGTGTAGAATTAACTCAACACCATAGAGCCATTTATGATACTGAGGCTACAGCGTATATCTTCATTAAGATGGTTCAGCAAATGAAAGAGTTAGGAGTTACAAATCATAAAGACATTAATCAAAAACTGTCTAATGAGGATGCATATAAACGTGCACGTCCGACACATGTGACATTAATTGTTCAAACACAAGAAGGCTTAAAGAACTTATTTAAAATTGTAAGTGCCTCATTAGTTAAATATTATTATCGAACTCCTAGAATTCCACGTTCATTATTAAATGAATATCGTGAAGGCATACTAGTTGGAACAGCTTGTGATGAAGGTGAATTATTCACTGCTGTAATGCAGAGAGACCAATCGGAAGTTGAAAAAATCGCTAAATATTATGATTTTATTGAAGTACAACCACCTAAACTGTATCAAGATCTTATTGATAGAGAACTCATAAGAGATACTGAAACACTTTATGAAATTTATGAACGTATATTAAAAGCAGGAGAAAGTACAGGTATTCCAGTAATAGCGACAGGAAATGCGCATTATTTGTATGAACATGACGCGATTGCTCGTAAAATCTTAATCGCATCTCAACCTGGTAATCCTTTGAATCGCTCAACTCTACCAGAAGCGCATTTTAGAACGACAGATGAGATGTTAGATGAGTTTCACTTTTTAGGTGAAGAAAAGGCACATGAAATAGTTGTTAAAAACACAAATGAATTAGCAGACCGAATTGAAAAAGTTATTCCAATTAAAGATCAATTGTTTACGCCACGTATGGATGGAGCAAATGAAGAAATTCGTGAACTAAGCTACACAAATGCCAAAAAATTATACGGTGAAGATTTACCACAAATCGTAATCGATCGTCTTGAAAAAGAACTAGCAAGTATCATCGGAAATGGATTCTCGGTTATCTATTTAATTTCACAACGTCTTGTTAAAAAATCTCTAGATGATGGATATTTAGTAGGTTCGCGTGGTTCGGTTGGATCTAGTTTTGTGGCAACAATGACTGAAATAACTGAAGTTAATCCCTTGCCACCTCATTACATTTGTCCTAACTGTAAAACGAGTGAATTCTTTGATGATGGGTCTGTAGGTTCTGGGTTTGACTTACCTGATAAACAATGTAGCACTTGTGGTGCTGAACTTATTAAAGAAGGGCAAGACATACCATTTGAAACATTCTTAGGATTTAAAGGAGATAAAGTTCCTGATATTGACTTGAACTTTAGTGGTGAGTACCAACCAAACGCTCATAACTATACTAAAGTGCTTTTCGGGGAAGACAAGGTGTTCCGTGCAGGAACAATAGGAACAGTTGCCGAAAAAACGGCGTTTGGATATGTCAAAGGCTACTTAAATGACCAAGGTATTCATAAACGTGGTGCGGAAATCGATCGTCTGGTTAAAGGATGTACAGGTGTAAAACGTACAACAGGACAACATCCAGGTGGGATTATAGTAGTTCCTGATTACATGGATATTTATGATTTCACCCCGATACAATTTCCTGCAGATGATCAAAGCGCTTCTTGGATGACAACGCATTTCGACTTCCACTCCATCCATGATAATGTTTTAAAACTTGATATATTAGGACATGATGATCCTACAATGATTCGTATGTTACAAGATTTATCTGGTATAGATCCTAAGACCATTCCAGTAGATGATAAAGAGACAATGCAAATCTTTAGTAGTCCTGAGTCATTAGGTGTAACTGAAGAGGAGATACTTTGTAAGACTGGAACGTTCGGTGTACCTGAATTTGGTACAGGATTTGTTCGACAAATGTTAGAAGATACGAAACCAACAACTTTTTCAGAACTTGTACAAATATCAGGATTATCTCATGGTACTGATGTTTGGTTAGGTAATGCACAAGAATTAATTCGTTCAGGTATTTGTGATTTATCAAGCGTTATAGGTTGTCGTGATGATATCATGGTTTATTTAATGTATGCAGGATTAGAACCCTCAATGGCCTTCAAAACAATGGAGTCAGTGCGTAAAGGTAAAGGTTTAACTGAAGAAATGATAGATGCTATGAAAGAGAATGATGTACCAGATTGGTATTTAGATTCTTGTCTGAAAATTAAGTACATGTTCCCTAAAGCCCACGCGGCTGCATATGTATTAATGGCAGTGAGAATTGCATATTTCAAAGTACATCATCCGCTTTATTATTATGCATCTTATTTCACAATTCGTGCATCAGACTTTGATTTGATTACTATGATTAAAGACAAAGAAAGCATAAAGAATACAGTCAAAGATATGTATTCAAGATACATGGACCTCGGTAAAAAAGAAAAAGACGTTCTTACTGTCTTAGAAATTATGAATGAAATGGCTCATCGCGGATTCCGTATGCAACCAATTAGTCTAGAGAAAAGTCAGGCATTTGACTTTATTATTGAAGGAGATACCTTAATTCCTCCATTTATTTCTGTACCTGGACTTGGAGAGAATGTTGCTAAACGTATTGTTGAAGCGCGAGAAGATGGACCATTCCTATCTAAAGAAGATTTAAATAAAAAGGCTGGATTATCTCAAAAAATAATTGAGTATCTTGATGATTTAGGTTCTTTACCTAATCTTCCAGATAAGGCACAATTGTCTATTTTTGATATGTAATTTTATATTCCAAGCTCAAAAGTATTTTATTAGTCTCTGTGATGCAAGAGATAGACATTTGTTTAAGGAATTAAAGTGTGATATACTTAATGTGCGTAAAAAATTAGACTCAGGCAGAAAGAGTGGGCATATACCCGCTCTTTTCTATTTGCCGAAAAAGGAGGCCTGTATGAGTAAAATCACTGAAGAAGTAGAAACAATCATAACTCCTATTTTAGACGAATTGAATTTTGAATTAGTTGAAGTTGAATACACTAAAGAGGGGAAAGATCATTTTTTAAGAATCTCTATTGATAAAGAGGGCGGTGTCGATTTAAATGATTGCACACTTGCATCTGAAAAAATCAGCGAGGCAATGGATGAGAATGATCCAATTCCAGATATGTACTACTTAGACGTAGCATCACCAGGTGCGGAACGTCCAATTAAAAAAGAAAAAGATTATCACAATGCAATTGATAAACCAGTATTTGTATCATTATATGTGCCAATTGAAGGCGATAAAGAGTGGCTTGGAATTTTAAAAGCTGTTGATGAAGACACAATCACGATGGAAGTTAAAGAAAAAGCTAAAACAAAACAAATTGAAATACCAAGAAATAAAATTGCAAAAGCACGTCACGCTGTAATGATTTAACGTGATGAGGAGGAATAATTGTGGCAAGTAATGAACTTTTATTAGCAACTGAATATTTAGAAAAAGAAAAGAAAATCCCTAGAGAAGTATTAATTGATGCAATTGAAGCAGCTTTAATAACTGCATATAAAAAGAACTATGATAGTGCTAGAAACGTACGTGTAGAATTAAATATGGATGAAGGTACTTTTAAAGTTATAGCACGTAAAGAAGTTGTAGAAGAAGTATTTGATGACAGAGACGAAGTAGATTTAAGTACAGCATTAGTTAAAAATCCAGCATATGAAGTTGGTGATATTTACGAAGAAGATGTTACACCAAAAGATTTTGGTCGTGTTGGTGCACAAGCTGCTAAACAAGCAGTAATGCAAAGACTAAGAGATGCTGAAAGAGAAATTCTGTATACTGAATTTATTGATAAAGAAGATGATATTTTAACAGGTGTTATCGATAGAGTTGACCATCGTTACGTTTATGTTAACTTAGGTAGAATTGAAGCGGTCTTATCTGAAGCTGAAAGAAGTCCTAACGAAAAATATATTCCTAACGAACGTATTAAAGTCTATGTTAATAAAGTGGAACAGACAACTAAGGGACCACAAATTTACGTTTCTAGAAGTCATCCAGGCTTGTTAAAACGTTTATTTGAGCAAGAAGTTCCTGAAATTTATGATGGAACTGTTATTGTGAAATCAGTAGCACGTGAAGCTGGTGATCGTTCTAAGATTAGTGTTTATTCTGATAATCCAGACATCGATGCGGTAGGCGCATGTGTTGGTGCAAAAGGTGCTCGAGTTGAAGCTGTAGTTGAAGAACTTGGTGGAGAAAAAATCGACATTGTTCAATGGAATGAAGATCCTAAAGTATTTGTACGTAATGCTTTAAGTCCATCACAAGTATTGGAAGTTATCGTTGACGAAGACAATCAATCTACTGTTGTTGTAGTTCCTGACTATCAATTGTCACTAGCTATTGGTAAGAGAGGTCAAAATGCACGATTAGCTGCAAAGTTGACTGGATGGAAAATTGATATTAAATCAGAAACTGATGCTCGTGAAGCGGGAATTTATCCTGTGATTGAATCTGAAGAATTAGCTGAAGACATCGTTTTATCAGAATCAGATGATGAAGATATCGAAATTGAAGATGTTAATCTAGAGGAATCAAATTTAACTACTGCAGAATTAGCGGCAGATATCGATGAACCTTCTGAAAATATCGAAGAAGCAGACAGTGAAGAAAAAGACGTATAAGCAGATAATTGGGGTGAGTAATTAAGTGAAGAAGAAAAAGATTCCAATGCGTAAATGTATTATTACAAATGAAATGCGTCCCAAAAAAGATATGATTCGCGTTGTTATTAACAAAGAAGGCGACATTTTTGCTGATGGTACTGGCAAACAACAAGGTAGAGGCGCTTATGTTTCAAAAGATGTTGAAAGTGTAGAAGCAGCCCAAGAAAAAGGCGTACTTGAAAGATATTTTAATGCAGATTCTGAGAAGCTAGACCCTGTTTATAAAGAAATTATACGTTTGATTTATAGAGAAGAGATTCCTAAATGAGCAAAGAACAAATTTTAAACTTTTTAGGTTTAGCAATGAGAGCCCGTAAAGTAAAGTCTGGCGAGTCTGTATTGCTTACTGAAATCAAGAAAAATAATATAAAGCTTGTTATCATGGCATCTGATGCCTCAGAAAACACTTTAAAGAATATAAAAAATAAATGTGAAACATATCATGTTCCATTTAGAATCTTTAGTACAAGAGCAGAATTAGGACAATCTTTAGGCAAGTCGGAACGTGTGAACATTGGAGTAATAGACTCTGGGTTTGCGACTAAGCTTACGTCGATGATAGATGAATATTGTAAGGAGTGATTATATGAGTAAAAAAAGAATTTACGAATATGCGAAAGAATTAAATGTTAAAAGTAAAGAGATTATAGATGAGTTAAAAAATATGAATGTAGAAGTATCAAACCATATGCAAGCGTTAGAGGACGATCAAATTAAAACGCTTGATAAAAAGTTTAGACCACAAGAAAGTAACAAGAATACAAAACAAAACACTCAAAATAATCACCAAAAACAAGAAAACAATACTAAAAATAATAACAAACAGAACAACAAAGGTAACGCGAATCAAAAAGGCAATAGTAACAACAAAAATAATGCCAAAAACAACAAAGGTAACAAAAATAATAAGAACAATAAAAGTAATAAAAACAATAAAGGTAACAAAAATAATAAACCAGCAGCAGAACCAAAAGAAATGCCATCTAAAATCACATATGAAGAAGGCATTACAGTTGGCGAGTTAGAGGATAAATTAAATATTGAATCATCAGAAATTATTAAAAAATTATTCTTATTAGGCATCGTTGCTAATATTAACCAAGCACTTGATGAAGAAACACTAGAATTGATTGCGGATGATTATGGTGTTGAAATTGAAAAAGAAGTCGTTGTAAATGAAGAAGATTTATCAATTTACTTTGATGAAGAAGAAGTTGATCCAGATGCAATTGAACGACCAGCCGTAGTTACAATTATGGGACATGTTGACCATGGTAAAACAACATTACTTGATTCAATTCGTCATACTAAAGTTACAGCTGGAGAAGCAGGCGGTATCACGCAACATATTGGTGCTTATCAAATTGAAAATGCTGGTAAAAAAATTACATTCCTTGATACACCTGGACACGCAGCATTTACTACAATGCGTGCACGTGGTGCTCAAGTAACGGACATCACAATTTTAGTTGTTGCAGCTGATGATGGTGTTATGCCACAAACAATTGAGGCAATTAACCATGCTAAAGAGGCTAACGTTCCTACGATAGTAGCTGTAAATAAAATTGATAAACCTACTGCAAACCCAGAACGTGTTATGCAAGAATTAACAGAGTACGGTTTGATCCCTGAAGACTGGGGCGGTGAAACAATTTTCGTTCCACTTTCAGCATTAAGTGGTGAAGGTATTGATGATTTATTAGAAATGATTGGCTTAGTAGCTGAAGTCCAAGAATTAAAAGCTAATCCTGATAAACAAGCTGTAGGTACTGTGATTGAAGCGGAGTTAGATAAATCACGTGGTCCAGCTGCTTCACTATTAGTTCAAAACGGAACATTAAATGTCGGTGACTCAATAGTTGTAGGTAACACATATGGACGAATTAGAGCGATGGTTAATGATTTAGGTCAAAGAATTAAATCAGCAGGTCCTTCTACACCTGTAGAAATTACAGGTATCAATGATGTGCCATTAGCAGGTGATCGCTTTGTTATCTTTAAAGACGAAAAACAAGCACGTCGCATTGGTGAAGCGCGTCATGAAGCAAGCGTTATCCAACAACGTCAAGAAAGTAAAAATGTCTCATTAGACAACTTATTTGAACAAATGAAGCAAGGTGAAATGAAAGATCTTAACGTGATTATCAAAGGTGACGTTCAAGGTTCTGTTGAAGCACTTGCAGCTTCTCTTATGAAAATTGATGTAGAAGGCGTTAATGTACGTATTATTCACACTGCTGTTGGTGCTATTAATGAATCAGATGTTACATTAGCTAATGCGTCAAATGGTATTATTATTGGTTTCAATGTGCGTCCAGACGCAGGTGCTAAACGTGCTGCAGAAGCTGAAAACGTTGATATGAGACTTCATCGCGTTATTTATAATGTTATTGAAGAAATTGAATCAGCTATGAAAGGTTTACTTGATCCTGAATTCGAAGAACAAGTTATCGGACAAGCTGAAGTACGTCAAACATTCAAAGTGTCTAAAGTTGGCACAATTGCTGGTAGTTATGTTACTGAAGGTAAGATTACTCGTAATGCAGGTGTTCGTATTATTAGAGACGGAATTGTTCTATTCGAAGGTGAATTAGATACATTGAAACGTTTCAAAGACGATGCCAAAGAAGTTGCTCAAGGTTATGAATGTGGTATTACAATTGAAAAATTCAATGATATTAAAGAAGGCGACATTATCGAAGCATTTGAAATGGTTGAAATCGAAAGATAAGACTTAACAATATATGTTTAGGTGGACGTGGAGAAACCGTCCACCTTTTTAAATGATGAACATTACAATATATTGTTTCTTTAAGATAATGCGTTTAAATCTAACTTAAATAGTGAATAAAATAACAAAGAAGAGTAACATCAAATATTGAGGTGACATAAATGAGTAACATGAGAGCAGAACGCGTAGGCGAACAAATGAAGAAAGAAATAATGGATATCGTTAATAATAAAGTTAAAGATCCTAGAGTAGGGTTTATCACAATTACTGACGTTGACTTAACAAATGACTTATCTCAAGCAAAAGTTTACCTTACAGTCTTAGGTAGCGAGAAAGAAGTTAATGATACGTTTAAAGCTTTAGACAAAGCGAAAGGATTTATTAAATCTGAATTAGGTTCAAGAATGAGATTGCGTATCGTTCCAGAATTATTCTTTGAATATGATGAATCAATTGAGTATGGTAATAAAATCGAGAAAATGATTCAAGATTTGCATAAGCAAGATAGATAATTATTTATTATCTTAATTACAGCAAATTTACTAAATAGTTAAGGGGTAGGACATTGAAATTAGTATAATTTCAGTTCTACTCTTTTTCAAATTAAAGTAATTAAAAATTTACCAATTTAGCTATATGATATACGAATTAGTGTTATTACTTTTATATTAAATAACACAAGTTAAGTCAGATAAGTTATGATACATAAGTGTACTTAAAACTGAAGGATGTGAAAAAATGTATAATGGTATTTTACCTGTATATAAAGAGCGTGGATTGACGAGTCATGATGTCGTCTTTAAGCTAAGAAAAATCTTAAAAACTAAGAAAATAGGTCATACTGGGACATTAGATCCTGAAGTTTCTGGGGTATTGCCAGTATGTATTGGTACTGCCACTCGTGTAAGTGATTATGTGATGGATATGGGAAAATCTTATAACGCTACCATAACTCTAGGGGAAAGTACGACTACGGAAGATCAAACAGGAGAAGTTATTGATAAAATAGATGTACAAGAAAATGCAATAAATATTAATAAAGTAGACGCTGTTTTAAAACAATTTGAAGGAATTATAGAACAAGTTCCACCTATGTATTCATCTGTTAAAGTAAATGGTAAAAAGTTATATGAGTATGCACGAAAAGGTGAAACTGTTGAACGACCAGTTCGTAAAGTAAATATAGATTCGATAGCACGCACATCTGAACTTCAATTCGAAGACGGGAAATGTCATTTTAATATTGAAGTTAAATGTGGTAAAGGTACATATATTCGCACATTAGCAACGGATATTGGTAAACAATTAGGGTATCCAGCTCACATGTCGCTATTGACACGAATAAATTCAGGTGGGTTTGACATTAAAGATAGTATAACATTAGATCAAATCTCACAATTACATGAGCAAGACACATTACAATCAAACTTATTTCCTTTAAAATATGGTTTGAAAAGTTTGCCGAAAATTTATGTATCTGATGAAAATATAAAAACTAGAATATTAAATGGACAAAAGTTTAATAAAAAACAATTTAATCAAACGATTGAACAACAACTCGTCTTTATTGATTCTGAGACGGAGGAAGTAATGGCAATTTATATTCAACATCCGGATAAAAATCATGAAATAAAACCTAAAAAAGTATTTAATTAAAGGAGTCTAAAGTTATGAAAGTGATAGAAGTAACCCATCCAATTCAAGAAAATCAGTTGATAAAAGAAGACGTTGCGATGGCATTTGGCTTTTTTGATGGCATGCATCGTGGTCATCATAAAGTGTTTGAAGCATTGGATGAACGTGCTGCAGCGCAAAATCTAAAAAAGGCAGTAACAACATTCGATCCTCATCCTTCTGTTGTGTTAAATCCTGAACGTAAACGCACAGATTATTTAACACCACTTTCAGATAAACTTGAAATGATTGAACAACACGACGTGGATTATTGTATTGTTATTAATTTTTCTTCACGATTTGCGAGTGTAACAGCAGAAGAGTTTGTTCAAGACTATATTATTAATAATCGCGTTAAAGAAGTGATTGCTGGTTTTGACTTTACTTACGGTAAATTCGGAAAAGGTAACATGTCCGTATTAAATGAAATGGATGAATTTAGCACTACAATAGTTGGTAAACAAGAAATGGATACTGAAAAAATCTCTACTACTGCAATTAGGGAAGCTTTGAAAGAAGGAAATTTAAAAAAGGCCAATGAGCAGTTAGGTTATCTCTATCGAATTAAAGGCACTGTAGTTCAAGGAGAGAAACGTGGACGTACAATTGGCTTTCCTACGGCAAATGTTCAACCAAGTGATGATTATGTTTTACCTAAAAAAGGGGTTTATGCTGTTAGTATGGCGATAGGTGCTGAAAATAAAATCTATCGTGGTGTAGCTAATGTTGGTGTTAAACCTACTTTTCACGATCCTTCTAAAGCTGAAGTAGTGATTGAAGTTAATATCTTTGATTTTAATGACAACATATATGGTGAACGCGTCATTGTTTATTGGCATCATTATTTAAGACCAGAAGTTAAATTTGATGGTATTGATCCATTAGTTGAACAAATGAATAATGATAAAGAAAAAGCGAAATACTTACTTTCAGTTGATTTCGGTGATGATGTATCGTATAATATTTAAAGTTGAGTTCTAGAAAATCGAATTCAACTTTAAATATTATTCCTTTATCTTGGCTGGTTGAGACTCCGACGCCTAGCTCAGATTAAGGTGTATACAAATTTTAGGAGGAATTTAATTATGGCAATCACTCAAGAACGTAAAAATGAAATTATCAAAGAATATCGCGTGCACGAAACTGACACTGGTTCACCAGAAGTACAAATCGCTGTTTTAACTGCAGAAATCGCTG
Organism: Staphylococcus sp. HMSC14D10; assembly: GCF_001808125.1. Lineage (NCBI taxonomy): Bacteria > Bacillati > Bacillota > Bacilli > Caryophanales > Staphylococcaceae > Staphylococcus > Staphylococcus sp. HMSC14D10. Next base: position 57,061 of record NZ_KV792265.1, read on the forward strand.
CGTTAAACGAACACTTACGTGAACACAAAAAAGACCACCATTCACGTCGAGGATTATTAAAAATGGTAGGTCGTCGTCGTCATTTGTTAAACTACTTACGTAGTAAAGATATTCAACGTTACCGTGAATTAATTAAATCATTAGGTATCCGTCGTTAATTTTTATATATTAAGAGGAAAGCACCATTTAGTTTGGTACTTTCCTTTTTTTATCGTTTAATATAAATCACTAATATAAAATTTGAAAAATAAATGCTATGATGTAGTTAATAGATTTCAGAGAGGAGATTCATAATGTCTCAAGAAAAGAAAGTGTTTAAAACTGAGTGGGCTGGAAGATCGTTAACGATTGAGACAGGACAATTAGCAAAACAAGCTAATGGTGCAGTTTTAGTGCGTTATGGAGATACGGTTGTATTATCTACGGCTGTAGCATCTAAAGAACCGCGTGATGGTGACTTTTTCCCATTAACAGTTAATTATGAAGAAAAAATGTATGCTGCTGGTAAAATTCCAGGAGGATTTAAAAAACGTGAAGGTCGTCCAGGAGATGAAGCAACATTAACTGCACGTTTAATTGATAGACCAATTCGACCACTTTTCCCTAAAGGATATCGACATGACGTTCAAATTATGAACACAGTACTAAGCGCTGATCCAGATTGTTCCCCTGAAATGGCTGCAATGATAGGTTCTTCAATGGCATTAAGTGTTTCAGATATTCCTTTCCAAGGACCAATTGCTGGTGTTAATGTAGGTTATGTTGATGGTAAATATGTAATTAACCCTACCGTTGAGGAAAAAGAAGTTTCACGTCTAGATTTAGAAGTTGCCGGTCATAAAGACGCTGTAAACATGGTAGAAGCTGGTGCAAGTGAAATAACTGAGAAAGAAATGTTAGAAGCTATTTTCTTCGGACATGATGAAATCAAACGTTTAGTAGCATTCCAAGAAGAAGTGGTAGCTCACATTCAACCTGTTAAAAAAGAATTTGTACCTGTAGAACGTGATGAAACACTGGTTTCAAGAGTTAAAACACTTACTGAAGAAAAAGGCTTAAAAGAAACAGTTTTAACATTTGATAAACAACAGCGTGACGAAAACTTGGATTCGTTAAAAGCTGAAATTGCAACTGAATTTGTTGACGAAGCAGATCCTGAAAATGAATTGTTAATTGATGAAGTTTATGCAATTTTAAATGACTTAGTTAAAGAAGAAGTACGTCGTCTTATCGCTGATGAAAAAATTAGACCTGATGGGCGTAAACCAGATGAAATTAGACCACTAGAATCTGAAGTTGGTTTATTACCACGAGCACATGGTTCAGGTTTATTTACACGTGGACAAACACAAGCTTTATCTGTACTAACATTAGGAGCATTAGGTGATTATCAACTTATTGATGGACTAGGTCCTGAACAAGAAAAACGATTCATGCATCATTACAATTTCCCTAATTTCTCTGTTGGAGAGACAGGACCAGTTAGAGCACCTGGTCGTCGTGAGATTGGACATGGTGCATTAGGCGAGAGAGCATTAAAATACATTATTCCAGATACAACTGAATTCCCTTACACTGTACGTATTGTAAGTGAAGTATTAGAATCTAACGGTTCATCTTCACAAGCATCAATTTGTGGTTCAACTTTAGCTTTAATGGATGCTGGTGTGCCAATTAAAGCGCCTGTTGCAGGTATAGCAATGGGGCTAGTTACACGTGAAGATAGTTATACGATTCTTACGGATATCCAAGGTATGGAAGATGCTTTAGGGGATATGGATTTTAAAGTTGCAGGTACAAAAGAAGGTATCACTGCGATACAAATGGACATTAAAATTGATGGTTTAACACGTGAAGTCATTGAAGAAGCTCTAGAACAAGCACGACAAGGTCGATTAGCGATAATGGATCACATGTTACAAACAATTGATCAACCACGTAAAGAATTAAGTGCTTATGCTCCTAAAGTGGAAATAATGCATATTAAACCTGATAAAATTAGAGACGTAATTGGACCAGGGGGTAAGAAAATTAATGAAATCATAGATGAAACTGGTGTTAAATTAGATATTGAACAAGATGGTACAATCTTCATAGGTGCAATTGATCAAGACATGATTAACCGTGCTCGTGAAATTATTGAAGATATCACACGTGAAGCGGAAGTAGGCCAAGTTTACAATGCAAAAGTTAAACGTATTGAAAAATATGGTGCTTTTGTAGAATTGTTTGCCGGTAAAGATGCTTTATTACACATCTCTCAAATTTCAAAAGAACGTATTAATAAAGTAGAGGATGTATTAAGTATAGGCGATTCAATTGAAGTGAAAATAACTGAAATTGACAAACAAGGTCGCGTAAATGCTTCTCATAAAGCATTAGATGAAAATAAATAATATTTTAAGACTAGGAGATTATCTTCCTAGTCTTTTATTAGTTTATAGGAATCATTAAAATTAAGAATTATATAATATCTAATACTAAATTCGATTGTTACTATAATGCCTCAAGAAATACTTTAATAGTGTACATCCAACATAAATTAAACTATAATAAATTATGAGTTTATATGGACGGGGATTTTATAATAGGAGGTAACATTTTGAGTTTAGTGAAAAAAAAGAATGACGATATTCGCATCATTCCACTTGGTGGTGTCGGCGAAATCGCAAAAAATATGTATATCGTTGAAGTAGACGATGAAATGTTTATGTTAGATGCGGGGTTAATGTTCCCAGAAGATGAAATGTTAGGTGTAGATATTGTAATTCCTGATATTCAATATGTCATTGAAAATAAAGAAAAACTAAAAGGTATCTTTCTAAGCCATGGTCATGAACACGCTATTGGTGCAGTTAGCTACATTTTAGAACAAATTGATGCACCAGTATATGGCTCTAAATTAACGTTAGCACTTGTTAAAGAAAATATGAAGTCACGTAATGTTAAAAAGAAAGTACGTTATTATACTGTAAATCATGATTCAGTAATGAGGTTTAAAAATGTTAATATTACGTTCTTTAACACTACACACAGCATTCCTGATAGTTTAGGAATTTGCATTCATACTTCATACGGTTCAATCGTTTATACAGGTGAATTTAAATTTGATCAAAGTTTACAAGGACATTACACACCAGATATCAAACGTATGGCTGAAATAGCTGAAGATGGTGTCTTCGCATTAATCAGTGACTCAACAGAAGCTGAGAAACCTGGATATAATACACCTGAGAATGTTATAGAATCGCACATTTATGATGCTTTTGCGAAAGTACAAGGACGCTTAATTGTGTCATGCTATGCTTCAAACTTTATTAGAATTCAACAAGTATTGAACACTGCAAGCAAATTAAATCGTAAAGTTTCATTTTTAGGTCGTTCACTTGAAAGTTCGTTTAATATTGCACGTAAAATGGGATATTTTGACATTCCTAAAGACTTGTTAATCCCTATTAACGAAGTTGGAAATTATCCTAAAAATGAAGTCGTAATTATTGCCACTGGTATGGAAGGCGAACCTATCGAAGCATTGAGCCAAATGGCCCAACAGAAACACAAAATAATGAATATTGAAGAAGGCGATTCAGTATATTTAGCAATTACAGCATCAGCTAATATGGAAGTTATCATTGCTGATACACTGAATGAATTAGTGCGCGCAGGTGCATATATTATTCCTAACAATAAAAAGATTCATGCATCTAGTCATGGTTGCATGGAAGAATTAAAAATGATGATTAATATTATGAAACCTGAATACTTTATCCCTGTTCAAGGTGAATTTAAAATGCAAATTGCGCATGCTAAATTGGCTAACGAATCTGGTGTGGCGCCGGAGAAAATTTTCTTAGTCGAAAAGGGAGACGTTATTCATTACGACGGTAAAGATATGGTATTAAACGAGAAAGTTAATTCTGGCAATATTCTTATCGATGGTATTGGTGTAGGAGATGTCGGTAATATCGTATTGAGAGATCGTCATTTACTTGCAGAAGATGGTATTTTTATTGCAGTTGTTACATTGGATCCGAAAAATAGACGAATTGCTGCTGGTCCTGAAATTCAATCACGTGGCTTTGTATACGTCCGTGAAAGTGAAGAACTAATGAAGGAAGCAGAAGATAAGGTTCGTGAAATTGTTGAAGCAGGTCTTCAAGAGAAACGTATTGAGTGGTCTGACATCAAACAGAATATGCGAGATCAAATCAGTAAATTACTATTTGAAAGTACAAAACGTCGTCCAATGATTATTCCAGTTATTTCAGAAATTTAAGATATATACAATCCAAAAGAGGTCGGGACAACATCACAGTTGTGTAATAATTTAAAAGGTTATGTAAACTCATTACTTAAATTATTCACTTTAGTTTATGACGATAAGTCTAAATGTGGTTGGTATTGTTCCAACCTCTTTCATACTTTTAAAAATACTATTAATACATATCGGAATACTATAAATATTTGTATAAAAAGAAATACTAAGTGAGAAATAAAGAAGGTGTACTATTTTGCCACAAACTAAGAAAAAAACAACAACTCGTAAAAAGGGTGCAACAGCTCGTAAATCGACTAAGAAAAAGCAACAGAAAAAAGATAGCTCAATTCGCTATATCGTTGCAATCATTATAGTCATTTTGTCGGTTCTGGGAATGTTCCAATTAGGAATTGTTGGTCGAATGATTGATAGCTTTTTCAATTATTTGTTTGGAATGAGTCGCTATTTAACATACATATTACTAAGTTTGATTACAGTCTATATTGCAATGCAGAAGAAATTTCCTAAAACAAGACGGACTTTTGGGTTAATATCATTACAATTTGTCTTATTAATTACAACACAAATTATTTATCATTTTCAAAAAGGTGCAGTATCTGAAAGAGAACCTGTTTTATCCTATGTCTATAAGGCTTATGAACATAGTCATTTTCCGAATTTTGGTGGGGGATTAATAGGATTTTATTTACTTAAAATATTTATTCCACTCATTTCAATTGCCGGTGTCATCATTCTTACATTAATTTTATTAAGTTCTAGTATTATTTTATTGCTTAAACTTAGACATAGAGATGTTGTTAAAGCATCAATTGATAAAATGAGAAACTCAAGTCAAAGTGCATCATCTAATTTCAAAGTAAAAAGAGAACAAAACAAACTTAAAAAAGAAGAACGTCAACGTGAAAAAGAAGAAGAGCGTGAACGTCTACGACAACATAAATTAGAACAAGAACAACTTAAGTCAGAACAAATCAAAGATGTTAGTGATTTCCCTGAAGTTAGTACTGAACCAGAAGATATTCCTATATATGGACATAGTGAATCGCAAGAAAGTAAACAAACAACTACTAATAAACGTAAGAAAAGACGTTTTGGTTTAAATAGTGAAGATATTGATAAAGAGAATAGTAGTAACGATGAAACAAATCTAGAGGATGAAAATTTACCAGAGTCGAATTCAAATGATAATCATCAAATGAAAGGAACAATTTCCGAAGCTGGTGAAGAGTCAAATATGGCATATCACATTCCTCCATTATCATTACTTAATCAGCCAGCTAAGCAACAATCTACATCTAAGTCTGAAGTTCAACGTAAAGGCCAGATACTCGAATCAACAATGAAAAATTTTGGTGTAAATGCAAAAGTTAAGCAAATTAAAATTGGTCCAGCTGTTACACAATATGAAATCCAACCAGCCCAAGGAGTTAAGGTTAGTAAAATTGTTAATTTGCATAATGATATTGCACTCGCTTTGGCAGCGAAAGATGTACGAATTGAAGCACCAATTCCAGGTCGATCAGCTGTTGGTATAGAGGTACCCAATGATAAGATTTCTTTAGTTACGCTTAAAGAAGTTCTTGAATCTAAATTCCCAGCGAGTAATAAGCTGGAAGTTGGACTTGGTAGAGATATTTCTGGTGAACCAATGACAATTCAATTAAATGAAATGCCCCACCTATTAGTTGCAGGATCAACTGGTAGTGGTAAGTCAGTATGTATCAATGGCATTATTACTAGTATTCTTTTAAATGCAAAACCTCATGAAGTTAAACTTATGTTAATTGATCCTAAAATGGTGGAATTAAATGTTTATAATGGGGTGCCACATTTATTAATACCGGTAGTTACAAATCCACACAAAGCTTCTCAAGCATTAGAGAAGGTAGTTGCTGAAATGGAACGACGATATGATTTATTCCAGCATTCATCTACACGTAATATTGAAGGGTATAATAAATTTATACGCCGTCAGAATGAAGAACTTGATGAAAAACAAGCAGAATTACCTTATATAGTAGTCATTGTAGATGAGTTAGCTGATTTAATGATGGTTGCAGGCAAAGAAGTAGAGAACGCAATTCAACGTATCACTCAAATGGCTAGAGCAGCAGGCATTCATTTAATTGTTGCTACTCAAAGACCATCTGTAGATGTAATCACTGGTATAATCAAAAATAATATACCATCACGTATTGCGTTCGCAGTAAGTTCTCAAACTGACTCTAGAACAATTATAGGCTCTGGTGGAGCTGAAAAATTACTTGGTAAAGGTGATATGTTATATGTAGGAAATGGTGAATCAGCTCAAACGCGTGTACAAGGTGCTTTCTTAAGTGATCAAGAAGTGCAAGATGTAGTTAACTATGTTGTTGAACAACAAAAAGCAAATTATGTGAAAGAAATGGAACCAGATGCGCCAGTAGATAAATCAGAAATGAAGAGTGAAGACGCTTTATATGAAGATGCATATATATTTGTAATTGAACAACAGAAAGCTAGTACTTCACTATTGCAACGACAATTTAGGATTGGCTATAATCGTGCTTCTAGATTAATGGACGATTTGGAACGTAACCAAGTTATCGGACCACAAAAGGGTAGTAAACCTAGACAAGTATTAGTAAATTTAGATGATGAAGAGGTGTAAATGATGACAGAGTTAAACTCAGCTTTTAAAGTGAAAGAATATATTCTTAAGCAGATTAAAGAACAATCTTTAAAACCTGGTGATAAACTACCTAGCAATTTATCTATTGCTAGAGAATTAAATGTAAAAACTGATGATGTCTATGAAGCGATTGGTGAACTCATAACTGAACAAGTCTTGACAGATAACTTTGAAGAAGGACCAAGCGTAAAAACATTGCACCCCTTCTTCTATCCATTGAATAAATTATTTAGCATCAACGATATGATTAAAGAAGCTGGCTACCACTCAGGCACGGAATATTTAAGTTTAGAGCAACAACCTGCCTCCGTACTGGATGCACAAATGTTAGGTATCAATGATAAACAACCTATTACAATCATTGAACGACTGCGTACTGCCAACCACCAACCAGTAATTTATTGTTTAGATAAAATCGCAGAAGATTATCTAACATGTGCAGACTATCAAGTGAGCGATGGTTCTATGTTAAATGCAATAGAGACTAATACGGGACATAAAGTCGCTTCAGCTGAAACAGAGGTTGAAGCCATTAGTTATGAACCACATATTTCTGATATTCTAAACGCATCTCCACATGAAGGTTTAATGCTATTAAAGGTTGTACATTATGACGAAATGGGTAAACCTATTTTATACTCATTAAATTATGTGAAAAGCAGTCTAGTTAAATTTAAATTGACGCGTACAAAAATATAGAAACAATATTAAGGAGTGTGGATGAATGTTAGAACAACAAACTAATAATGAGCATCAAATACATATTGATGTGTTACCTACAGATAAATTTAAGACAACTTTGATTACCTTTAAATTTATGGCACCTTTAGAATATGAAACTATTACAGCACGATCATTGTTAAGCAAGTTGTTAATACGTGCTACAAAAAAATGGTCCACGGATAAAGCATTTAGTAAACATCTATCTGAACTATATGGTGCATACATACATAGTTTTGTCTCAAAATTTAAAGATAAACACGTTATCACTATCTCGTTAGAAATAGTTAACGAACGCTATTTAAAAGATTCACCCCCCTTATTTGAAAAAGGATTAAATGTACTATATGAAGTGATAATGAATCCACTTATAGAGAATAATGCCTTTAACACAACGTTTGTAAATCAAGAAAAATCATTATTATCAAAGAAAATTGAAGCTGTAATTGATAATAAAGCACAATATTCTTTCTTGAATTTATTAAAATATATGTTTAAAGATGAACCTTATCGTCATTTAGCGACAGGTCAGATTGAAAAAATTAGTACAATCACACCTGAAAATTTATATAATACATATCAAAACATGATTAGTAATGACCTATGTTCCATTTATGTAGTAGGTAACGTAAATAAACAAGAAGTTAAACAATTAATTCAATCTAAATTTACGATTAATCCATTTACAATAACGAAAACTAATCAACTTAATTTAAAAGATTCAAGTTCAGAAACACAATATATAGTTGAAGAAGATGAAGTTGATCAAGCTAAATTAAATATGGGTTATCGTTTTCCAACACGATTCGGGGCAAATGATTATTATGCATTGGTTGTATTAAACACGATGTTCGGTGGCGATCCATCATCTGTATTATTTAATGAAGTGCGTGAAAAACAAAGTCTAGCATATTCAATACACTCTCAATTAGATGGTAAAAACGGTTATCTTTTTGTATTAAGCGGTGTTTCAGCAGATAAATATGAACTTGCTAAAGATACAATTTTAGAGGAGTTTGATAAGTTTAAACGCGGTGAATTTGATATAGATAAATTAGAACTTGCTAAAAAAATTATCATTTCTCATAGGCACGAAATAACCGATCGACCTAAAAGTATCATTGAGGTCATGCAAAATCAACTACTGTTAGATTATAAACAAACAGATGAAAACTACATAGATCACATTCAAAAAGTAACAAAGGATGATGTGATATCAATGGCTAATAAAGCAGAACTAGATACCATATATGTACTTACAAAGGGGGATCATTCTTAATGAGGGAAACATACTATGAACTGATTGATGAACGTGTTTTTGAACATGAATTAACTAATGGTTTACGTTTATTTGTTATCCCCAAAAATGGATTCCAAAAGACATTTGTAACGTATACTACTCAATTTGGCTCTCTTGATAATACTTTCAAACCTCATAATCAAAATGATTTTGTGACCGTACCAGACGGTGTCGCTCACTTTTTAGAGCATAAGTTATTTGAGAAAGATGATACTGAAGATTTATTCACTGCATTTGCCAATGACAATGCTCAAGTAAACGCATTTACTAGTTTTGATCGCACTAGCTATCTGTTCAGTGCAACAGATAATGTTGAAAGGAATATTTTAAGATTACTAGAAATGGTTGAAACGCCTTTCTTTTCTAAGGAAACGGTAGATAAAGAAAAAGGTATTATTGCTGAAGAAATAAAGATGTATCAGGAGCAACCTGGTTATAAAATTATGTTTAATACTTTACGTGCTATGTATCAAAAGCACCCTATTAAAGTTGATATAGCAGGAAGCGTTGAAAGCATTTATAACATTACTAAAGATGATTTATATTTATGTTATGAAACATTTTATCATCCATCAAATATGGTGTTATTTGTCGTCGGAGATGTCAATCCTGAAAACATACGTGACATAGTTGAAACTCATGAAAATAAAAGGGATAAGACGAATCAGCCTAGCATTGAACGAGCAACTGTTGATGAACCAACAAATGTTATAACACCTTTTGTTTCAGAAGAAATGAAATTACAATCTCCTAGATTAATGTTAGGTTTTAAAAATGAACCAACTGAAGCGTCACCACATGAATATGTACAACATGATTTAGAAATGACACTATTTTTCGAATTAATATTTGGTGAGGAAACTGAATTTTATCAGACTTTATTAAATGAAGATTTGATAGACGAAACTTTTGGATATCAATTTGTACTCGAACCTACATATTGTTTTTCAATTATTACAAGTGCAACGCAATATCCAGATAAGTTAAAAGAAGTGTTGTTAAGTGAGCTAAACAAGTATTGTGGTAATCTTGATGATCAAGAAGCATTTGAATTGTTGAAAAAACAATTTATTGGGGAATTTATTTCAAGTTTGAATTCACCTGAATATATTGCAAACCAATATTCTAAATTATACTTTGAGGGCGTCAGTGTATTCGATATGTTAGATATTATAGATAATATAACATTAGATAGTATTAACGAAACTGCCACTAAATTTTTAAATATCAATAATATGGTTGATAGTCGATTGGAGCCTAAAGCTTAATGAGAGCGTTAGTACTTGGTGGGTCAGGCACTATTGGAACAGCAATTGTAGAGCGTTTATTAGAAGAAGGTAATGAAGTAATTATTCAATATTTTCAATCAGATTTAAAAGCATTACAAGATAAGTACAAAGGGGAAGCAGTCGAATTTATACAAGCTGATTTGACGCAAAATATTGATTTGGAAACTACCTTTGCTCATATCAAATATTTAGATTGTTTGATATACAGTAGTGGTACAGCTTTGTATGGCTTATTGCAAGATATGTCAGATATAGATATTGATCTTAGTTATAACATTCATGTTAAGCAGTTAATTAGATGTTGTCGTTATTTTATAGACTTAATACGTCAAAGTGAGTTTGGTCGAATTATTGTTATTTCATCCATTTGGGGTGAAACAGGTGCGAGTATGGAAACAATTTACTCGGCAATGAAAAGTGCACAAATCGGTTTCGTCAAAGCGTTAAGTCAAGAATTAGCGATGACTAATGTCACTGTTAATGCTATCACGCCTGGTTTTGTAAGTGGAAATATGTCACAAGTTTTTAATTCAGATGAATTGAAAGCTATATTAGAAGAATTACCTCAGCAAAGAATGATCAATCCTTGTGAAATTGCGCATACGTGTGCTTATCTATGGAATCCTATGGCGAAAAGTATTACTGGAACTGTTCAAAAAGTAAACGGCGCTTGGTACATTTAAGTTGTGACAATTGAGGATGTGATAGCATTTAACGTCACTATTCTATTAGCTATAGTAAATTTCCCTTACACATTAAAAAAGATTTTTGAACCAAGTTCTAAATGCTATAATATGATTACTAATTTTAATATTCCGATGGTAGGTTACCATTTAAAACAAGGGGCGGATATTGATGACAGTAGCCGAAAAGAAAGAATGGTATCTTGAATATGAAATCACAGTTAACCGAGCAGGTTTACTGGGTGATATTTCGAGTTTACTTGGTATGTTAGGTATAAGTATCATTACGATTAACGGGGTTGATCAAGGTCGACGAGGGTTATTAATTAAAACGGACAGTCTTGAGAAAGTTAATCGCTTTGAACATATAATCAATGAGCTTAGTGAGATAGAAATTACTAAATTAAGAGTACCTGAATTACGTGATAGATTGGCTGTTAGACATGGACGTTATATTGAACAAGACGCCGATGATAAAAAAACTTTTCGTTTTGAACGTGAAGATTTAGGTTTATTGGTAGATTTTTTGGCAGAACTTTTTAAAGAGGAAGGTCATAAATTAATTGGTATCAGAGGTATGCCACGTGTCGGAAAAACGGAATCAATCGTAGCAGGAAGTGTATGTGCGCATAAGCGATGGCTATTTATTAGTTCTACATTGATTAAGCAAACTGTACGAAGCTCTCTTATTAAAGGAGAATATGATTCTAACCATGTTTATATTATTGATGGCGCTGTCACTGCTAGAGAATCAAACCCTAAGCATCAAGAATTAGTGCGTGAAGTAATGACCTTACCATCAATCAAAGTGGTTGAACATCCAGATTTATTTGTGGAATCGGGTAATTATAGCATGGATGATTTTGATTATATTATTGAATTAAGAGAAAATGAAAATCAAGAAATTGAATATGATCAAATGAAACAACAAACAGTTAAAAGTAAAAACTCGCTAGACTTTGGAGAAGACATGTTTGGCGGAGGATTTGGATTTTTTGAATAGTGGTTGTGGAGGCTTTTAAAAGTGAAGACAATTGGTGAAACATTAAAAGGTAGACGTGAAAGGCTAGGAATGACGTTAGCAGAATTAGAAGAGCGCACTCAAATTAAACGTGATACGTTGAAATTAATCGAACAAAATCAGTTTGATAAATTAGCTAAAGTTGATTACGCAGAGGGTTTTATTCGACGTTATGCGAGTGTGGTAAATATTGATTCACAACAACTGATTCAAGCGCATCAAGAGGAAATACCAGATAGTCAACATCAATTGAATGAACTTTTATATAGATATCATAATGATGACGCGCCTACATATCGTACTAAGAGTAAAGAACATTTACAATTAATGATAATTATTGGTGGCATTATTATAATAACTTTTATCTTATGGGTCTTAGCTGTGTTACTATTATAAAATGAGAGATAAATTTAGAAATGAGGCTTTAACATGAATATTCCAAATCAAATTACGGTTTTCAGAGTAATATTAATTCCGCTTTTCATATTATTTGCTCTAGTAAACTTTGGATTTGGCAATGTATCTATTTTAGGTGGATTTGAAATCCGTATTGAACAACTTATTGCTGCTATCATTTTCATTGTAGCTTCTTTAAGTGATTTCCTAGATGGGTACTTAGCTAGAAAATGGCAACTTGTAACTAATATGGGTAAATTCTTAGATCCCCTAGCTGACAAATTATTAGTTTCCAGTGCATTAATTGTTATGGTTCAATTAGGACTTACAAATTCAGTAGTAGCAATCATTATAATTGCACGTGAATTTGCTGTTACAGGATTACGTCTATTACAGATTGAACAAGGGTTTGTTAGTGCTGCTGGTCAATTAGGTAAAATTAAAACTGCTGTAACTATGGTTGCAATTATTTGGATTTTATTAGGTGATTTGTTAGCAACATGGATAGGCATTCAAATTGGACAAGTATTACTTTATATTGGTGTTTTATTCACGATTTTATCTGGTATTGAATACTTTTATAAAGGTAGAGATGTTTTCAAACATTAAATTAGTGAAATACAACCAAGAATGATAGTGATAGAAAGATAATTCTATTCCTATTTATTCTTGGTTTTTTAGTTCAATTTTTAGAATAAATGTCATACTTTGCATTATAATGATAGATGTTGTGCAAGAATTATCGTTAGGGGGATAAATGGACATGAATATTTCAATAATAGCTGTTGGATCTGAGTTATTATTAGGACAAATTGCTAATACGAATGGACAATATTTATCAAGATTATTTAATAGTATTGGTAAAAGCGTAGTCGAACATACTGTGATTGGCGATAATCCTCAAAGATTAGAGTATGTTATCAAAGAGGGGTTAAAACGTTTTGATACACTCGTGTTTACTGGGGGATTAGGACCTACAAAAGATGACTTAACAAAGCATACTGTTGCGAAGGTGCTTGGTAAAAATCTTGTGACAGATACGAATGCATTAGAATATATTGAGAATTATTTTAAAGAACAAGGACAAGAAATGACGCCCAATAATAAGCAACAAGCTTTGGTTATTGAAGGTGCAAAAGTATTACAAAACAATTATGGGATGGCACCTGGTATGTTGGTGGAATATGAAGATAAGAAAGTCATTTTGTTACCTGGCCCACCAAGTGAAATGCAACCAATGGCAAAGAATGAGTTATTACCTTATTTAATGGATGAAGATAGAGTTATACACTCAGAACAATTAAGATTCGCTGGAATTGGAGAATCTCAAGTTGAAACAGAGTTAATGGATTTAATTGATAGTCAAGAAAATCCAACTATTGCTCCATTAGCTGGTACGCATGAAGTTTATATTAGATTAACTGCTAATGCCAATACAGAAAATGAATGCAAAAAGTTAATTGAACCTACTAAAGAGAAGATTCTTGCAAGAATAGGTGACTATTATTACGGTTCGGATGATATCGTTATAGAACAAGCTTTGATGAATATTATAAATAAAAGTTTCAGTATATATGATGGTGTGACAAATGGTGCACTATATACACGTTTGAAAAACCAAGATTTAAATCATTTATTGAAAGGACAACTACCTGATTCATCAGTCTTTGTTTCTGATTTTGATGATATTCTAGATAAATTAAAATATGTATCTCAATATGTAAAAGATTTATATAAAACTGATTGGGGTATAGCGTTATTACACAATCAAGAACAAGTTTATCTTGGGTACTATGATGACAGTGTGTTTAAATATGAGACATTTAAAATGCCTCTAAAACGAAATATTTTAAAAAGCAGAAGTCAAAATTATGCCATGATAAATTTAATAAATTGGTTTAAATAGTTAATATTTTTGAAAACTAGAGCACTTATTTAGTACGTTTGTTCGATTTTGTCTTGTCTTTTATCGTTAAAAGCGAACAAATATTCGCAAAATACTTGTAATTAGATTCAATTAAATGTATAGTATTAATTAAGATATTAATACGATGATTAACTCGTTAATAGGAGGTTTCGCTTTGGATAATGATCGTCAAAAAGCTTTAGATACAGTTATAAAAAATATGGAAAAATCATTCGGTAAAGGTGCCGTTATGAAACTAGGCGATAATAAAGGACGCCGTGTTTCAAGTGTTTCAAGTGGTTCAGTTACATTAGATAACGCATTAGGTGTAGGTGGCTATCCTAAAGGTAGAATTATAGAGATTTATGGACCTGAAAGTTCTGGTAAAACAACAGTAGCTTTACATGCTATTGCAGAGGTACAAAAGAACGGTGGCGTTGCTGCATTTATCGACGCTGAACACGCGCTTGATCCGGTATATGCAGAAGCATTAGGTGTAGATATTGATAATTTATATCTATCACAACCAGACCATGGTGAACAAGGTTTAGAGATTGCTGAAGCTTTCGTTCGAAGTGGTGCGGTTGATATTGTAGTAGTTGACTCTGTTGCCGCATTAACACCTAAAGCAGAAATTGAAGGTGAAATGGGCGATACGCATGTAGGACTTCAAGCTCGTTTAATGTCACAGGCGTTACGTAAATTATCTGGTGCAATTTCAAAATCAAATACAACAGCCATTTTCATTAATCAAATTCGTGAAAAAGTTGGTGTAATGTTTGGTAACCCAGAAACTACACCTGGTGGACGTGCATTAAAATTCTATAGTTCTGTTCGTTTAGAAGTTCGTCGTGCTGAGCAGTTAAAACAAGGCCAAGAAATTGTTGGTAACAGAACTAAAATTAAAGTTGTCAAAAACAAAGTTGCACCACCTTTTAGAGTCGCTGAAGTAGATATTATGTATGGTCAAGGTATCTCTAAAGAAGGTGAATTGATTGATCTTGGTGTTGAAAATGACATCGTAGATAAATCAGGTGCATGGTACTCATATAATGGTGATCGAATGGGTCAAGGTAAAGAAAATGTAAAAATATACCTTAAAGAAAATCCTCAAGTTAAAGAAGAAATCGATCGTAAGTTACGAGAAAAACTTGGTATTTTCGATGGAGATGTTGATGAAAAAGAAGATGCACCGCAAACCTTATTCGATGAAGAATAGTATTTACAATTTTAATTATTGAAGTGAATATTTCGCTAACTATATAGCAATAAAGTTTTAGTAAAATACGTCAGTTCACTAAAATTCACTTTTATTATATGAAATAAGCCTGCTACATTTGATAAGATACCCTAGTATTAAGCATTGAATAAATGAAATACTAGGAGGCATTTTTTATCACTTAACATTGTAGTAGGATTTTTGTTTTTATATAAACTTACATATAGTAAGTAATATATGTAAATTCGAAATACAGTGCAATTTCATATCTTGACACTAACAAGTTAATAAACGTACAATTAATATGTATAATTATTATACATTTATAAAAATCATAAAGAGATTTTGATATACAAAGCAAATACCTAGAAAAAGGAGGTGTTTATGTGAATTTATTAAACCTCCTACTCATTTTGCTGGGGATTATTCTAGGGGTTGTTGTGGGGTATTTTGTAGCCCGAAATTTATTGCATCAAAAGCAATTACAAGCTAGACAAACTGCTGATGATATTATCAAGCAAGGTCAAAAAGAAGCTGATAATATCAAAAAGGAAAAATTATTAGAGGCAAAAGAAGAAAACCAAATCATAAGAGAACAAACTGAATCAGAACTACGTGAAAGACGTGGTGAGCTTCAAAGACAAGAAGCCCGACTTCTTCAAAAAGAGGAAAATTTAGATCGAAAATCTGATCTTCTCGATAAAAAAGATGAGATTTTAGAACAAAAAGAATCTAAACTTGAAGAAAGACAACAACAAGTAGATGCAAAAGAGAGTAGTGTTCAGACATTAATAATGAAGCATGAACAAGAACTAGAACGCATCTCCGGTCTCACTCAAGAAGAAGCTGTAAATGAACAACTTCAAAGGGTTGAAGAAGAACTGTCACAAGATATTGCAGTACTTGTTAAAGAAAAAGAGAAAGAAGCTAAAGAAAAAGTTGATAAAAAAGCAAATGAATTATTAGCTACTACCGTTCAAAGATTAGCTGCTGACCATACAACTGAATCAACAGTTTCAGTAGTTAATTTACCAAATGATGAGATGAAAGGTCGTATCATTGGTAGAGAAGGTAGAAATATTAGAACTTTAGAAACATTAACAGGTATTGATTTAATCATTGATGATACACCAGAAGCGGTTATTTTATCTGGTTTTGATCCAATTAGACGTGAAATCGCGCGTACAGCATTAGTTAATTTAGTCTCAGATGGACGCATCCATCCAGGCAGAATTGAAGAAATGGTAGATAAAGCTAGAAAAGAAGTAGATGACATTATTAGAGATGCTGGTGAACAAGCAACATTCGAAATCAATGTTCATAATATGCACCCAGACTTAGTTAAAGTCTTAGGTCGTCTAAATTATAGAACTAGTTATGGTCAAAACGTCTTGAAACATTCTATTGAAGTGGCGCATTTATCTGGAATGCTAGCTGCTGAACTAGGAGAAGATGTTAGCTTGGCCAAACGTGCTGGATTACTTCACGATGTTGGTAAAGCGATAGATCATGAGGTTGAAGGTAGCCACGTAGAAATAGGTGTTGAATTAGCTAAAAAATATGCAGAAAATGAAACTGTAATTAATGCTATTCACTCTCATCATGGTGATGTTGAACCAACTTCTATTATTTCAATTCTGGTAGCAGCTGCTGACGCATTATCTGCGGCTAGACCAGGTGCTCGTAAAGAAACGCTTGAAAACTATATACGTAGATTAGAACGCTTAGAAACACTTTCTGAAGGTTATGATGGTGTAGAAAAAGCATTCGCTATTCAAGCAGGTCGAGAAATTAGAGTTATTGTTTCCCCTGATGAAATAGATGACTTGAAGTCATACAGACTGGCTAAAGACATTAAAACGCAAATAGAAGATGAATTACAATATCCTGGTCACATCAAAGTGACAGTTGTAAGAGAGACAAGAGCAGTAGAGTATGCGAAATAGTTTTTAACAGATCCAAATTTTGGGTCTGTTTTTTCTTTTCAGTTAAAATTCAATTATTAATTGAATTTAATAAAGTAGGTGAAATGTTGTCATTAAAAAAGAGTGAGATTGAATTCATTACGAATTCATAGTCTCACTCCAAATAAATGACTAGAACCAAAAAGTACAAACTGATTGAGGACATACTCAAAGTTCAATCATTTAATATAAATTTTCATTGTAAACTTAAACTATTTGATGTTCATGCTTATCCTTAATTGATAGTCTTATAAATTATTTAAGTTGTAAATCTGTTTTTCTTAATTCAGAAATTATTTCTGCTGTATCATAGCAATTAGTAGCAATATTTGAATATCTTTCAGCTAAACGATAAGCGTTGATGTATAATTCAAGACTTTCTTTAGCGATATCTTCTGCATCTTCAGATTTAGATGGATTAGATTTTACCACTAATTCTGCAAACTTCTCTGGATCAATATTAATTGACATGTAAATTTTACAACTCCTATTACTTTTGATAAACCTATCTTAACATATGTTGTATACATGCTAAAGAAAATAGATATCAAATTTAAAAAGAGTATGAATATCCTCTTTTATTATAGACCTATATGAATTAAACTATTTTTATGAGAGGATGAACATTCAATGAGGATATTATTTATTGGAGATATCGTAGGTAAAGTTGGAAGAAATGCGATTGCTGAATATTTACCTAAAATAAAAAAATCATATAGACCTACTGTAAGTATCGTTAATGCTGAAAATGCAGCGCACGGTAAGGGTCTAACTGAAAAGTTATATAAACAATTATTAAGAGATGGCGTAGATTTCATGACGATGGGTAATCATACATACGGCCAACGTGAAATTTATGACTTTATTGATGATGCAAACAGAATGGTAAGACCCGCTAATTTTCCAAGTGAAGCACCTGGTGTAGGCATGAGATTTATTCAAATTAATGATATTAAATTAGCAATTATTAATTTGCAAGGCCGTTCATTTATGCAAGATATCGACGACCCTTTTAAAAAAGCTGATCAACTTATTGAAGAGGCTAAAAAAGAGACTAATTTTATATTTGTTGATTTTCATGCAGAAACGACATCAGAAAAAAATGCAATGGGATGGTATTTAGATGGTAGAGTAAGTGCGGTAGTTGGTACGCATACACACATTCAGACTTCAGATGAACGTGTACTACCGAATGGCACAGGGTATATTACTGATGTTGGTATGACAGGATATTACGATGGTATATTAGGTATTAATCGTGATGAAGTAATAGAGAGATTTATCACAAGCTTACCACAGCGTCATGTTGTGCCGGATGATGGAAGAAGTGTTCTATCTGGTGTTATTATAGATTTAGATAAAGATGGAAAAACAAAGCAAATTGAAAGAATTTTAATTAATGATGATCATCCATTTAATAAATAATTTAAAAGAAATTTATAGATGAATGAATATAGTCCATTAGTATGAATTTAAATAATTGCCACTGTTGTCATAGTAAGACGGTGGTTATTTTTGTTATGATTTATTATGAATTAATTCCACAGGAGGCATATGATATGAAATCACAAATATCATGGAAAGTGGGCGGACAACAAGGTGAAGGTATCGAATCGACTGGAGAAATCTTTGCCACAGCAATGAACCGTAAAGGTTATTATTTATATGGATATAGACATTTCTCAAGTCGTATAAAAGGTGGACATACTAATAACAAAATTAGAGTATCTACTGCACCTGTACATGCAATCAGTGATGATTTAGACATTCTAGTGGCTTTTGATCAAGAAACGATTGAATTGAATCATCATGAAATGCGTGAAGATAGCATTATTATTGCTGATGCAAAAGTTAAACCGACAAAACCTGAACAATGTCGTGCTCAACTTATTGAATTACCTTTTACTAGCACAGCTAAAGAATTAGGTACTGCATTAATGAAAAACATGGTTGCTATAGGAGCAACATGTGCAATCATGGATTTAGATACTGCAACATTTGAAACCCTTATAACTAATATGTTTACTAAAAAAGGTGAAAAAGTTGTAGAAATGAACATTGAAGCTCTAAATCAAGGTTATACATTGATGAAAGAACAATTAAATGATTTACAAGGAGACTTCAAACTACAAACGACTGAAGAGAATCCACACTTATATATGATTGGTAATGATGCTATTGGATTAGGTGCGATTTCAGCTGGTTCTCGTTTCATGGCTGCTTATCCAATTACACCGGCATCTGAAATTATGGAATATATGATTGCAAACGTCCCAAAAGTAGGCGGTACCGTAGTACAAACTGAAGATGAAATTGCTGCAGCCAATATGGCAATTGGTGCTAATTATGCAGGTGTCAGAGCATTTACTGCTAGTGCTGGTCCAGGTTTATCACTTATGATGGAAGCCATAGGCCTATCAGGTATGACTGAAACACCTTTAGTCATTATTAATACTCAACGTGGTGGACCATCTACAGGTTTACCAACCAAGCAAGAACAATCAGATTTAATGCAAATGATTTATGGTACGCATGGAGATATACCTAAAATAGTAGTTGCTCCTACAGATGCTGAAGATGCATTCTATTTAACTGTTGAGGCTTTTAATTTAGCCGAAGAATATCAATGCCCAGTAATTATATTGAGTGACTTACAATTATCGTTAGGTAAACAAACAGTCGAACGCTTAGATTATAATAAAATTCAAATACATCGTGGCGAGTTATTACAATCTGATATTGAACGTGAAGAAGGCGATAAACAATACTTTAGAAGATATGCATTAACAGGAAATGGAATATCACCTAGACCAATTCCAGGCGTTAAAGGTGGCATACACCATGTAACTGGCGTTGAACATAATGAAGAAGGTAAACCGAGTGAAGTGGCTGAAAATAGACGTCAACAAATGGAAAAAAGAATGCGTAAAACATCAAATATACTAATTGAAAAGCCTGTTGAGTTAGATGAGCATCATGAAGAAGCGGATATTCTATTTATAGGATTCATATCTAGTAAAGGTGCAATTCAAGAAGGCGCAGAAAGACTAAATGCTCAAGGTATAAAAGTAAATACAATGCAGATTCGACAACTACATCCTATGCCGAAAGATGTCATTCAAGCAGCTATCGATAAAGCATCTAGAGTTATTGTTGTTGAACATAATTATCAAGGTCAACTTTCAAATATCCTTAAAATGAATACAACTATTCAAAATAAATTAATAAATCAAACTAAGTATGATGGAACACCTTTCTTACCTCATGAAATTGAATCTAAAGGACAAAAAGTAGTAAGCGAAAGTAAGGAGTTGGTATAATTGGCTACATTTAAAGATTTTCGAAATAATGTGAAGCCAAATTGGTGCCCCGGTTGTGGTGATTTCTCAGTTCAAGCAGCTATTCAAAAGGCGGCAGCTAATGTAGGGTTAGAGCCAGAGGAAGTAGCAATTATTACTGGTATAGGTTGTTCAGGACGACTATCTGGTTACATTAATTCATACGGTGTACATGGCATACATGGACGTGCTTTACCATTAGCGCAAGGTGTTAAAATGGCTAACAAGGATTTAACAGTTATTGCTTCTGGTGGTGATGGCGATGGATACGCTATTGGTATGGGTCATACCATACACGCATTAAGACGAAATATGAATATGACTTATATTGTTATGGATAATCAAATTTATGGCTTAACTAAAGGTCAAACGTCGCCTTCATCTGCAGTAGGTTTTGTTACTAAATCTACCCCTAAAGGTAATATCGAGAAGAATGTTGCACCACTCGAATTAGCTTTATCATCAGGCGCTACATTTGTAGCACAAGGCTTTTCTAGTGATATTAAAGCATTAACTAAACTAATTGAGGATGCGATTAACCATGATGGTTTTTCTTTTGTAAATGTCTTTTCACCATGTGTAACATACAACAAAGTAAATACATATGATTGGTTTAAAGAACATTTAACTAGTTTAGAAGATATCGAAGGCTATGATACTTCAGATAAACAATTAGCAATGAAGACTGTTCTAGATCATGAATCACTAGTTAAAGGTATTGTATATCAAGATACTGAAACACCATCATATGAGTCTCAAATTGAAGAATTAAATGAAAGTGCATTATCTAAACGCGATATTCATATAACAGAAGAAGATTTTAATAACTTAACTGCTCAATTTGTATAGAAATTGTATGAGCTCACTTTAAAACGCCTTAAGTTTTGAAGTGAGTTTTTTTATAACTTTAGATTTTTTTATGGAAAATAATAACACCATAGCTTAATGATGTATAGAAAATATTAAAATATTTTAGTTTAAGTAATCATTGTTAAAAATCATTTAAATACTTATTAGAATTTATAAAATGGGAAAGAATAATAATAACATTATACTTAAGAGAGGTTTTTACAATGGATAAATATCATTCTATGAAAGAATTACAAAATGAGACAATTGAGAATGAGGATTGGGAGATAATTACTGAAGATAGAGATAGTGACGTAACGATTTTGGCAATACATGGTGGTGGAATTGAACCAGCCACTTCTGAAATTGCTAGGGTCATTGCTAATGAAGGGCAATTTAATTATTTCGCCTTTAACGGTATTCGAACAAAAGGAAACAATGAATTGCATGTGACATCTATAAACTATGATAATGATATCGCAATGAACTTTGTAAAATCTAGTGAACGTGCTGTGACAATTCATGGATGTCTTGGTGAAGAAGACGTTGCTTATATCGGTGGTAAAGATAATCAATTAAAAGAGCGTATTGCTAATGAATTAAATCAAATAGGTGTAGAAGTTAAAGAAGCACCGAGTCACATGTCTGGTGTTCAAGATGATAATATAGTTAATTGCACCAAAAATGAAGTTGGGGTACAAATAGAATTAACATCTAGTTTAAGAAAGTCTTTATTTAAAAATAATAAGTTTAATCGTAAAAGTAGAATGGATGAATCAAATTGGGATGATAAAATGTATGATTTTGGCCAAGCAATTAACTCGGCAATTAATTAAGGAAAGTTAAATAAAGGCGTGGTAAAATTAAGGTAATAATATTGAATGAGGTGATTGTTGATGCAAGACACATTAATGAGTATTCAAATCGTTCCGAAAACGCCAAACAATGAAGACGTTATACCTTATGTAGATGAGGCAATAAAAATTATTGATGATTCTGGATTGCATTTTAGAGTTGGCCCGCTTGAGACCACAGTTCAAGGTGATATGAGCGAGTGCTTAATTTTAATCCAAAAATTGCATGAACGAATGGTTGAATTAGAATGTCCGAGTATTATAAGTCAAGTTAAGTTCTACCATGTACCAGCTGGCATCACAATTGAAACCTTAACAGGAAAATATGATAACGAGTAAGTAAAGGTTAAATGAAATAAGCCTAAGACATAAATCTGTGTCTTAGGCTATATTTTTTATAATGGCAGTAGTTGACTGATCTAAAAACACCTATAACAAGCTTTTTTAATGCTAGTCAATCTTGCTTTGCTAAGATTATATCTAAATAAATATTGTAAAAATATTATTTCTATCCCACCCCATTCCACTTTTTAAATGACAAATTTATTAACTATTTCAACTCTTTTTGCACTTTATTATTAATTTTAATATAATGAACTAATGATATAAGGGCATATAGAAAGGAATTTTTTAAAGTGAACGAAGAACAAAGAAAAGCTGGTACGATAAATATCCTTGATGAACGCGATAGAAAAGTAGAAAAAGATTATAGTAAATATTTCGAAAAAATTTATCAACCACCTAGTTTAAAAGAAGCACGTAAACGTGGAAAACAAGATATAAATTATAATCGTGACTTTCATATAGAAGACAAGTTTGAAGGGATGGGCAAAGGTCGCACATTCTTAATAAAAACATATGGCTGCCAAATGAATGCACATGATACTGAGGTAATGGCAGGAATATTACAAGCCTTAGGATATACTGCCACAGAAGATATCAACGAAGCGGACGTTATTTTGATAAATACATGTGCGATTCGTGAAAACGCTGAAAATAAAGTGTTTAGTGAAATTGGTAACTTAAAACATTTAAAAAAGAATAGACCAGAAGCATTAATTGGTGTATGTGGATGTATGTCACAAGAAGAGTCAGTAGTAAATAAAATACTTAAATCATACCAAAATGTGGATATGATTTTTGGAACTCATAATATTCACAAATTACCTGAAATTTTAGAAGAAGCATACCTATCTAAAGCAATGGTTGTCGAAGTTTGGTCTAAAGAAGGCGACATTATTGAAAACCTTCCTAAAGTACGTGAAGGTAGTACAAAAGCATGGGTTAATATTATGTATGGCTGTGATAAATTCTGTACATATTGCATTGTACCCTTTACTAGAGGTAAAGAACGCAGTCGTAGACCAGAAGATATTATTGGAGAAGTTCGCGGTTTAGCGAGAGATGGTTATAAAGAAATAACTTTGCTTGGTCAAAATGTAAACTCATATGGTAAAGATATTAAGGATTTAGAGTATGGATTAGGAGATTTATTAGAAGATATTTCCAAAATTGATATTCCAAGAGTACGTTTTACTACTAGTCACCCATGGGATTTTACAGATAGAATGATTGAAGTAATAGCTAAAGGTGGCAATATTGTACCTCATATCCATCTACCCGTGCAATCAGGAAATAATGCTGTATTGAAAATTATGGGACGTAAATATACAAGAGAAAGTTATTTAGATCTAGTTAATAGAATAAAAAAATCAATACCTAATGTAGCTTTAACTACTGATATCATTGTTGGATATCCAAACGAAACTGAAGAACAATTTGAAGAGACACTATCACTATATGACGAAGTTCAATTTGAGCACGCTTATACGTATTTATACTCTCAAAGGGATGGTACACCTGCCGCAAAAATGAAAGATAATGTACCTGAAGACGTTAAAAAAGAACGATTACAACGTTTAAATAAAAAAGTAGGACATTATTCAGAAAAAGCCATGAATCAATATGAAGGCAAAACTGTAACTGTTCTATGTGAAGGTTCAAGTAAAAAAGATGATACAGTTTTAGCAGGTTATACCGAAAAGAACAAGTTAGTTAACTTTAAAGGTCCACGTGAGGCAATCGGTAAGTTAGTAAATGTTGAAATTGATGAAACAAAACAATATTCATTAAATGGTACATTCAAAGAATTTAACGATGCACCATTGGTGACAAATTAAATGTATAGTAAAGATGATATTTTAAAACAAGCCGATCAACTCACGAGTAAAATTCAAAATTTAGATCTTATAAAATCTTATCAAAATATAGAGAAACAAATTCATGAAAATCATAATATTGAAAGTAAAATGAATCGCTTAAAAAAACAACAAAAGCAATCTGTTAATTTTCAAAATTATGGGAAACAACATGCTTATCAACAATCAGAAAATGAAATTGAAGCGCTAGAACATGAAATTAATGAATTACCAATAGTGGAAGAATTTCGTTCTGCTCAGTATGAAGCAAATGATTTATTACAACTAATGATAAGCACAATGGAAGATCGTTTGAATGAACATAATGAAGATGAACATAAGGATTAATGGAAGAAAGGGATAAGCACTATGAACAATAGAAAATTGACACTTACTGCACTGTTAATTGCCACTAATGTTGTATTAAGCAGTATTATTATCATACCCTTAGGTCCTGTCAAAGCAGCACCTGTTCAACATTTCATCAATGTGTTATGTGCAGTATTTGTAGGGCCATGGTACGGTTTAGCCCAAGCATTAATTTCATCAATCATAAGAAATTTATTTGGTACTGGTAGTTTTTTTGCATTTCCTGGAAGTATGATTGGCGTGCTATTGGCTAGTGTATTCTATATGTATAGAAAACATATCTTTATGGCTGCTGTTGGTGAAGTAATTGGTACAGGCATTATAGGAAGTCTTTTATGCATACCAATGGCGTGGGTTTTAGGTATGCAAGATTTCTTCGTCAAACCCTTAATGATAGCATTTATTATTTCAAGTTTTATCGGAGCTGCTATTAGTTATTTCTTACTTATAATGTTGAAAAAAAGAGGTTTACTAGATAGATTTAAAAAATAATAATTTGGAAATAAGAGATTGATTTAGTTGATTTGAGATTATCATTCCAAAATAAAGTACAGTCGTTTATGAAACGTATGTGTTCTATATTTTGTTGTGATAATCTTTTTTATTTGTAAATTAAGATGAATCATTTTTTAACTAAACTCTAAAAAATAAAGGCTCTATAATAAATTGGACTGATGACTAAAA
>NZ_KV792266.1:0-29859 GCF_001808125.1 Staphylococcus sp. HMSC14D10
ACTTATCCAAGAACTTTATGTCCCGGACTCTTTTCCTTATTAACCGTGTACAAATACGAAATATAAAATAAATAGTACCATTAAGAAATACATAATTGGATGTACTTCTTTGTGTTTTTTTGTGATAAGCATAGTTATTGGATAAAATATAAATCCGCAAGCGATACCAGTCGCAATTGAATATGATAGTGGCATCATAATAATTGTTATAAATGCTGGAACTGCAACTTCAAATTTCTTCCAATTTATTTCTGCAAAGTTAGCTGCCATTAAAATCCCAACTACTACTAATGCAGGTGTTGTTACTGCACTTGTAACAATTTCAATTAACGGACTAAAGAATAATGCTAAAAGGAAACAAATCCCTGTCACGATACTAGCAAAACCTGTTCTCGCACCCACAGCTACACCAGAAGTAGATTCAATATAAGATGTAGTTGTTGTTGTACCAAAAATGGCACCAACAATAGTAGCTAAAGAGTCAGCAAATAAAGCTCTACTTGCTCTCGGAAGCTTGTTATCTTTCATAATACCTGCTTGAGTAGCTACTGCTACTAATGTTCCAGCAGTATCAAAGAAATCTATAAAGAAGAAAGTTAAAATTACAATTAAAAATTGAATCGTAAATAATTGACTTGGATCCTTAAAGGCTTCAAATGCAGCACCGAATGTTGGTGTTATACTAGGGATTTTACCAACTACGCCAGAAGGTGTTTGTATTAATCCAGTTATCATTCCAACTATAGCAGTTATAATCATACCTATAAAAATTGAACCTGGTACTTTTCTAGCATATAGAATAATTGTAATCGCAATACCAAAAATTGCTAATAAAACTGGACCTTTTGTTAAATGTCCTAATGTAACTAATGTTGAGTCATTTTTCACAATGATACCAGCACTTTGTAAACCTACAAAGGTAATAAATAATCCTATACCAGCAGATACAGCCATTTTCATTTGATAAGGAATAGCATTGATTATTATCTCTCGAAGACCGGTTGCTGTAAGTATAGCAAAGAATATACCTGAACAAAGCACGCCAGTTAAACCTATTTGCCATGGAATTCCCATCGTTAAAACTACTGTAAAAGCAAAGAACGCATTAAGTCCCATTCCTGGAGCAAGTGCTATTGGATATTTTGCAATAAGTCCCATAAATAAAGAACCAACAAATGCTGCTAAAGCAGTTGCCACGAAAATAGCTCCTTGATCCATTTTCATGTCACCTGATACACCTTTAACACCTGCTAAACTTAATACTTGAGGATTTACAGCTAAAATGTATGCCATTGATAAGAAAGTTGTGATACCACCGATTATCTCTTTCTTATAATTAGTATCATACTCGTCGAATTGAAAGTATTGTTTCACGGTTTTAAACTCCTTTTATTAAAATACTTTAATATTTTAATATTACTTTTCGAAAAACACAATAATAAAAACGAACTTTTTTACCAACAAATATGATTAAGTTCGATTTTAAACTATAATTTCAAGTTTTTTAATGCATCTTTAAACGGATTATTCTCAAGTGAATCCTCATTATTCATATACTTTTTCATTTCTTTTTTAGATACTTTGCCACTGGATTTATTTTTAAATCGTTTATCCATCTGTTCTTGTGTTTCAGTATGACCACAGACACATCGATAAACTGCATCTTTTCCACGTCCAAATAATGTCATTTTCTTCTTACAATTTGGACAACGTGCATTTGTCTTACGTTGGACATTCTTTTTAGTTTTACATGTAGGATCTTGACATACTAACATTTGTCCATTTTTAGTTTTAACTTTAATCATGAATTTTCCACATGTCGGACATTCAGTAGTAGTTAAATTATCATGCTTATACTTTTGCTCGCTATTTTTAATAGTATTTACAATCGATTGAGTAAATGCCTTCATTTCGTCAATAAAGTGTCTAGAATTATATCTTCCTTTTTCTATTAATAATAGTTTCTCTTCCCACTCGGCAGTTAATAATGGAGATGTTAATTCTTGAGGCGCTAAATCCAGAATTTGCTTTCCTTTAGATGTTACTTTGATTTTGCCATCTCTAGATTCGATTGCATTAAGATTAAATAGTTTCTCAATTATATCTGCTCTTGTAGCAACTGTGCCAATCCCTCCAGTTTGTCTCAATGTGTTAGCATGTTTCTTTTCTTTAAGTTGTATATAATTTTGAGGGTTCTCCATGGCTTTTAGCAATGAACCTTCGTTAAAGTAATCAGGTGGTGTTGTTTCATGTTCATTTACTTTTAAACTTTGAAGGTGATACTTTTCTCCTTTTTGAAAAGCAACTTTCTTTACCACATTATCACTGTTCATTTTAAGTGCTTTATAACCTAGTTGACGTGTGGCTTTTTCATTAAAAACGAAGATATGTTTGCCAACAGTAACATTAACTCTAACCGCTTCATATTCATGAGGTGCCATTAAAGATTCTAGGAACCTTTCAGCTACCATCATATATATCTTACTTTCTCTGTTACTCAAACTTTGCATATCTGGACGTACTTCTGTTGGAATAATTGCGTGATGATCTGATACTTTATGATTATTAAAAATCCGCATTTTACTTGAATAAGATTGCCCCAACAATGATTTGACTTGTGATTTATAGTCAGTTGCTAATAAAGCATAAAGTCGTTCTTTAATAGTATCCACCATATCATCTGTTAAATAATTAGAATCTGTACGTGGGTAAGTAAGAACTTTATGGCGTTCATATAAATTTTGAATGGTATTAAGTGTTTCCTTTGGCCCCATTTTGTATCGTTGGTATGCCTCTTGTTGCAAATCAGTTAAGTTATACAGAGGCTTAGGATGACTTTTTTTAACTTTCTTTTCAACACTATCAACATTACCTTCTACATGTTCTATTTCATTAGCAATTTGAGTTGCGTCTTCTCTAGTCATGTGCTGCTTATTTGTCCTTAATTGGAAAGTTAATCCACCTATTTCAGTAGATAGTGTATAATATTTCTTCGGTTTAAAATGATTGATTTCTTGTTGTCTAGCATTAACTAATTGGATTGTTGGTGTTTGAACTCGACCCAATGATAATTGAGCGTCATATTTCGTCGTTAACGCACGTGTTGCATTGATACCCACAATCCAATCCGCTTCACTTCTAGCTAATGCTGCTTCATAAAGATGTTGAAATTCACGTCCGTCTTTAAGCTTTTTAAATCCCTCTTGAATTGCTTTTTTGGTTACGGAGCTAATCCACAAGCGCTTAATCGGTTTTTTATTATGAACTTTATTCAATATTAACCGTGCAACTAGTTCCCCTTCTCTTCCAGCATCAGTTGCTATAATAACTTCTTTCACTTTTTTATCTAAAATCAGTGACTTAACAGTTTTAAATTGTTTACTTGTTTTACTAATAACTACTGTTTGCATGTGCTTCGGTATGATAGGTAAATCTTCAAGTTTCCATTCCTTGTACGCTTTATCATAGTGTTCCGGCTGTGCATTAGTGACTAAATGACCCAATGCCCATGTGACAACATACTTTTCGTTTTCAATATAACCATTACGTCTTCCCTTTATGTTCATAGCTTCAGCTATATCTCTAGCTACGGATGGTTTCTCTGCCAAAATTAATGATTTCATAGAACTTTCCTTTCAATAAAAGATCTCTTAATACATGTATTTGATGTAAATACAATTGTAACACGATAGACAATAGTCTAAACTTTCAATTACTAATAAATAAACTTATAATTAATTTAACAAAATGATATTGAAATGGAGGTACGCTATGGACATAGTCAAAGTAAGCAACCTGAACCAAATCATATCTTTTATTAATACATCATCAGATACCCTTGCGTCTTATATATATAAACTTCATACGTCTAAAGGTGATGTAGAACAGTTACTAAATGAATCTATCCATACCACTGGTGTTTTCTGTTTAATAGAAGATGATTCAATTGTCGCATTAATCACTGGAATTTTATATGAAGAAGATAAATACAAAGTTATTGGACCATTTGTTAGTAAAGGTTTCACTCTTACAGATAATCATTTTATCTCATTATTTTCTGCATTAATGGAATCACAATCTGAGCATGCTACTTTTAACTTCTCTTATAATGATTGTGCACAAGATTCAAAACCTTTAATGAAGCTAATTCATGCGAATTATAACTTCACAGATTACTATTTAAATGTTTATAAATCATTAAATGAACCCGAATCAGATTTCAATATCATTGAATATCAGCCAGGGTTCCAAAGAGCTTTCAGTAAGTTACATGAACAGACGTTTAGACACAACGCATTAACTCCTAAAGAAATAGTCAATACTTTAGATGAACATAACCGATTATTTTTATTTGTTAGTGAAGGCTTGTTAAAAGGATACCTTTATTTACAAATAGACACGCTATCATCACTAGCTGAAATACGATATTTTAGTTCACATACTGATTATCGTCTCAAAGGGATAGCATTTGACTTACTTTCATATGCAATTCATTATGCATTTGAGCATTTTTCTATTGATAAAGTTTATTTTAAAATACGCAGTAAAAATGTCACTTTAGTTGAACGATTTAATGAATTGGGATTCGAAATTGAAAGTGAATATACTAAATATAAAATTGATCCAAGTCAATTGAATTACTAGCATGCCATTAGAGCATATTAAGATAATTACACATTAAATCTTAATATGCTTTTTTTATTTACTTCAACGTATGAGCTTTTACATTTTAAAAGTTATTTTTTTCAGATAAAATGTTCACGAGTGTTATAGGAAGGAAACACTTGAAGTAAATAAATAAGGAGAGTGTTTACATAATGCAATTTATAGATATACTTATCGCATTATTACCTGCCCTATTTTGGGGGAGTGTCGTTTTAATTAATGTTTTTGTTGGGGGCGGACCTTATAACCAAATAAGAGGTACAACACTGGGTGCACTTATAGTTGGTATTGTATTGCTCTTAATTGGTAAAGCACAATTTGATAATTTAACAGTGATTATTGTTGGTTTAATATCAGGCGCTTTGTGGGCCTTTGGACAAGGTAACCAATTACGTTCAATTAGTTTAATTGGCGTTTCTAAAACAATGCCTATTTCTACAGGTATGCAATTAGTTGGTACTACATTATTTAGTGCTATTTTTCTTGGAGAATGGAGTACTGGTATTCAAGTAACAATGGGAATTATTGCCATGGTTCTATTAGTTACAGGTATCGCGTTAACCTCTTTACGCGGTAAAAATAAAGGAAAATCGAATGATCCAGAATTTAAGAAAGCAATGTTAATATTAGTGATTTCAACAGTTGGCTATGTCGGATATGTAGTAATAGCCGATATCTTTGGTGTCAGTGGTACTGATGCATTATTCTTCCAATCAATTGGTATGGCTATAGGTGGCTTCTTGTTATCAATGAAACATGAAACTAATATTAAATCT
This sequence comes from Staphylococcus sp. HMSC14D10, assembly GCF_001808125.1. NCBI lineage: Bacteria > Bacillati > Bacillota > Bacilli > Caryophanales > Staphylococcaceae > Staphylococcus > Staphylococcus sp. HMSC14D10. Next base: position 5,442 of record NZ_KV792266.1, read on the forward strand.
ACAGCCCTTAACTTAATACCAGGTGTTGTATGGGCGATTGGTAACTTATTTATGTTCTATTCACAACCTAAAGTTGGTGTTGCAACAAGTTTCTCATTATCACAATTACTCGTAATCGTTTCTACACTAGGTGGTATTTTCTTACTAGGTGAGAAAAAAGACAAACGCCAAATGATTGGAATTTGGTCTGGTATAATCTTAATCGTTATTGCCGCATTTATACTCGGTAATCTTAAATAAATTAACATTACAAAGGAGGAACCAAAATGTTTTCAGATTTAGAAGGTAAAGTCGTAATTATAACTGGTGCTGGGAGTGGTATTGGTAAATCCTTTGCAGAGAACTTTGGTAAATCAAAAGCAAAAGTAGTTTTAAATTATCGCTCTGACCGTCATTTAGATGAAATTGAAGAAATTAAGCATATGATTAGTGATGCTGGTGGTGAAGCAATTGCTGTACAAGCTGATGTGGCTGTCGAGGAAGATGTAAAACGATTAGTTCAATCTGCTGTTAAAGAATTTGGCACGCTAGATATTATGATAAATAATGCAGGATTTGAAAAACCTATCCCAACCCATAAAATGTCAGTTGATGAATGGCAAAAAGTGATAGATATTAATTTAACTGGTGCATTCATAGGTTCTAGAGAAGCGGTTAATCAATTTTTAAAAGAAGATAAAAAAGGAATAATCATCAATACATCAAGTGTACATGATACGATTCCATGGCCTAATTATGTTAATTATGCTGCTAGTAAGGGTGGCTTAAAGTTAATGATGGAAACAATGTCTATGGAATACGCACAATATGGTATACGCATAAACAACATTTCTCCAGGTGCGATAGTCACTGAGCATACTAAGGAGAAATTCTCTGATCCAGAAACTCGTGCTGAGACATTGGAAATGATTCCAGCTAAAGAAATTGGTGAAGAACAAGATGTAGCTAATGTGGCATTATTCTTAGCTTCAGATTTAGCGAACTATATTCACGGTACTACCATTTACGTTGATGGTGGTATGACTAACTACCCTGCCTTTATGGGTGGTAAGGGTTGAATTTCAAACACTATGCAATAAAAAGCAAGCAATCCTTAAAGTAGAATTGCTTGCTTTTTTCTATTTAATCAAACAAATATCGCTTGATAAACATATAAAATGATTATACTCAAGATAATCGAAATGTTAGTAACCATACCTACTAAAGGCAATGTCTTGTATTTAAATTGAATAGAATACGGAATAATCGCTACTCCTACTGGTAATAACCAAGCAATGAGTAATGTCGTTTTAATCATATTATCTGAAACGGGTAAGAAGAAATGAGCGAGTAAACCCGCTAATAAACCTAAACCATAATGAGCTAATAAATATTTAACTGCGATTGGTAGGAAATGACGTTCAATTTTAAAATTAAGCATAACACCTAAAAGAATCATTGATAGTGGCATATTCGCTTTAGATATTATAGTGAAAAAATCAATTGATACTTTAGGCAAATGAATATTTAACATATTTAAAGTAAACATGACGATATATGTGACAAGGGGCACAGAAGTAATTAATTTTTTGCCTAAAAATTTAAAATCAAACTGATCTCCACCTTGACTGAAATAGCTTCCTACAAAATAAGTTACTCCAAACATAATAATTGCCCCACCTATATCAGCCATTCCAAAATAAATCATTCCATTTTTGGGCCAAATCGTATCAACAAGTGGATATGCAAATAAACCTATATTAAGTGATGCAGTCATCATTCCAACTGTACCTTTTATATGATTGTTATGCTTATTAAACAGCCACAATACAGTGACTTTAGCAAGGACGCCATACACAATCATCATTATAGGTAATATCGAAAATGAAAAATCTAATTCTGCACTATTAAGATTGACAATGACTAAAGAAGGTAGTGTGACATTGAGTACTAATGTTGATAATACTTGACTATCTGCCGCTTTTAAAAAGTTTATCCGTTTCAATAAATAACCTAATGCTATTAAAAGAATAATCATCATAAACTGCTCTGTCACGATAGTTCCTTCCTTCTTTTTAACATTATTATTACAGTTAATTACTTTAACATAATTTACTTCATTTTTAGAAGTGGATTGTTTCATGATATAATTCAATGTGATTGTTAAATTTTGAAATTAAAGGGGTTTAAGATTAATGAATTTAGAATCACAATTAGATGAATTAAAGTATGATTATGTTCGTTTACAAAATGACCTCGAGAAACGGGAATCTTTAAATCAAAATATAGACCCTCTCGTTAAGCAACTTGAAAATATTGAATTACAAATCTCTGAGATACGTTCAAAGTTACGTCAGAAATAAATAATTTTTCTATCTTATGAGATGATTAAAGTTGTGTAAATCTAGTATGATTTCTATTCAATAATTCAATCAGCTACTTCGAATTTGTTATATAGAATCAAAATTATATTTTGTCTAAGGTTCATTATAGAAAGGAAGACAACAAGTGAAACTTTACTTATTATTATTGCCTATTTTATATCTCATCGTTAGTTACATAAGCATTTTTAAAATGCATTCGATTATTACTCGCATTTTACGCATTATTATGAGTGTATTATTACTGTTTGTACTAGCAGTTACAACTCTACAATTCCCTGCTGAAAACTGGTGGGTATTTATTGTTTTAGCATTACTGGTTGGTAATATTGAAATTACCGCATTCAAAGAATTGAAACATGATACTAAAGCTGTTTCAATTTTAAATATTTTATCAGTTATATTATTTATCATTTATGTTATTTTAACTTTTATCATGTATTAAATTAGTATAATTAAGTCAACTACTGTCAATATATAGTTATAGCCTGAGACATTGATTAATGTCCCAGGCTTTTGTTCTTTATTTTCTTGTTAACCTACCTTTAAGTGTAAAGAGAATTTCGTAAATTACGGGAACAACAATTAATGTAAGTAGTGTAGATGAAATCAATCCTCCGATTACAGTTGCTGCCATACCTTTTGAAATTAATATTGAACTATCTTGTCCAAATAATAAAGGCAATAATGCACCAATTGTTGCAATGGCAGTCATAAGAATTGGTCTAATACGAGTGCTTCCCGCTTCTAACAATGCCTCCTTCATTGGCATACCTTCATGTTCATTTGTTATCACACGATCAATGAACACTATGGCATTGGTTACTACGATACCAATTAACATTAACATTCCAATTAAACTTGGAACAGATATTGTTTCACCTGTAATCAATAATGCTAATACGACACCAATAATAGTAAATGGTAGTGAGAATAGTATTGTGAAAGGTGCTAAGCCACCTTTAAATGTGATGACTAATACTAAATATACGATAACAATAGCGACTAACATGGCGAATGCCAATTGAGTCATTGCTTGATTAATGTCATCAGTAGCACCACCCACATTAATTTTAACGTTGTCTGGTTTATCTATATTATTGATTTTATTCATTACCTTACTAGATACACCACCTACGTCTGAATCAGTAATTTTACCGGAAACAGTTGTTGCGTAGTCACCATCTTCTTGAACTAATTTACTTGGCGTAGTTGTACGTTCTAGTTCGGCTATATCTTTAAGTTTTACCGTTTCGCCTGTTGGGGATTTTAATTCCATATTATTTAATTTATTTCGAGACCAATCCGTCTGCTTGTTTTGTTTTACTTTAACATCGACTTTATTGTCATTTTCTTTAACTGTAGTAATCGTCTTTTCAGGCAAATTCTCATTTAAATTTAATGCTAATTGTCCTGCAGAAATACCTTTCTCTGTTGCTTTATTTTGATCTACTTTAATTTCATATTGATCATAGGTTTGCGATAAATCTGATTTTACATTGGTGATCCCGTTTACTGATTTCATCTTTTGCTCTACTTTAGCAACTGTATCTTTAATTGCATTCGTAGATGGCCCTTTGACTGTAACTTCAACTAAATCATTACCAGAACCATTTCCCATGTCTTGATTTTTCCATTCACCTGGTTGATTCATTTTTGATAAATGGGAGATAACTTTATCAGGCTCTTCTTCAAAGTTAGGTGTATCTTTGTCATATTCAACCATAATAGCCATACTATTCGTACTACCAGTTGGGTCTGCTGGTGAAGGACCTCCCACGGAATATTGAACTGTTTTTACTTTATCCTTGGATTGTAAATATTTTTGTGCTTGCTTTGCATGATCTAAAACAGCTTTTTCAGTTTCACCGGGTTTAGGTGTATAGGTTACGGCTAAGAATTTGTCATCACCTGTTGAAATATAGCTTGTACCTAATTTTGCACCACCTAACGCAATGCTTCCTACTAGAATAACGACACTAATAATTAAGACAATCCATTTATGATTTAATGACCAGTTTAAAATTTTACGATAACTCTTGCTTACAACACCTAGTCCTCTATCATTCTGATGTTGTGAATTACGTTTTAACTTAATACCTTTTTTGAAAAATGTAGAAGCCAATGCTGGCACCACAGTAATGGATACAAGTAAAGATGCTAATAAACTAAATGCAATTGCTAATGCGAAAGGTCTAAACATTTCACCAACTGAACCTGACACAAATGCTAGTGGTAAGAATACGATTATAGTAACAATTGTAGAAGATAAAATCGGTTTAAATACTTCTCTTGTTGCACTAATGACTAAATTGTTGCCAGACAATTCTTCTTTAGGATCTGATAATCTTCGATAAATATTCTCTACAACAACAATTGAGTCATCTATCACACGACCGATAGCAATTGTTAATGCACCTAATGTCAAAATGTTTAGCGATACATCACTTAATTTTAATGCGATAAGTGCTATTAAAATCGAAAGCGGAATGGAAACAATTGAGATAGCCGTTGTTCTAATATTTCTCAAGAATAATAAGATAACTATAATTGCGACAATCGTTCCTAAAGCTGCTTTTTCAACCATTGTATATAATGAATCTTCAATTGGTTTAGCAGTATCCATGGTTTTCGTAGCTTTTATGTCATCAGTATTTTTTACAAATTCATCAATTTTCTTTTGAGCTTCTTTAGCAACTTGAACTGTGTTGGCATCTTGTGCTTTCATAATTTGTACATTAACTGCATCTTTACCGTTCGTCTTAGAAATTGACTCACGTTCATCTCCTACAGTTATTGTTGCTAAATCACTTAATGGGACGCTAGGCATTTCTCCACTTGAAGCTTGAGATTGATTAGTCATTTGAGATTGAGAACTTGAAGATGATGTATTATCTCCAGTACTACTCATCTCACTACTTGATTGATCATCACTACTGCCTGATTGACTCTGGCCACTTATTGTTAATGGGATTTCTAAGTCTTTGAGTGCTTTAACAGATTTAAATTGACCATCAACTACTAAAGATTTTTCATTTTTTCCAAATTGAAATAATCCTAGAGGTGTTTCACGAGTTGCTGTTTTTATGTAATTTTCTACGTCATCAGCTGTTAGTCCCGCTTCATCTAATTTGTTTTGTTTAAATTTCAATGTAACTTGTCTCGTTGTTTGACCATTAAGTTGAGCATTCTGAACGCCATCAACGGTTTGTAATTTAGGAATAAGTTGGTCATTAATTTCTTTTGTTGTGGTTTTTAAGTCATCATTTTTATTAGTAAATGAATAAGCTACAATTGGGAATGCATCCATAGAATTTCGTGTTAATTCTGGCTCACTAACCCCATCTTTAAAGCCTAATTTATCTATTTCTTTCTTTAATACTTCTTCAGCTTTATCCATGTCTGTACCGTTATTATATTCAACAGTTACAATTGATGCATTTTGTATCGACTGTGTCTCTACACTTTTAACATATGCTAGAGATCGTACTTGGTTATCAATTTTAGAACTAATCTCATCTTGGGTTGTTTGAGGTGTAGCACCTGGCATTGTTGTTTGTACAGATATAACTGGATTTTCGACATCTGGAAGTAATTCTAATTTTAATTTAGCACTAGAATATACGCCTCCTAAAATTACTAAAACAACCATTAAGAAAATTGCGAATTTATTTCCCAACGAGAACGTTAACATCTTCTTTATCACTTATTTACTTCCCCCATTCTTTTTCTTTTAAAAAGCTATAATTTTTTTATTTTTTAATTATTCCTATTATCCTAAAAAAATCTGAACGTCACAATGATTATTGTGGAATCGTTCAGATTTAAATTTAATCGTTAATGACTATTTGCCTTTTAATTTACGAGAAATTTTAATTTTAGCTTTTGTTAATCGCGGTTTAACTTGTTCAATTAATTGATAAAGGGGTTGATTTAATACATAGTCAAATTCGCCTATCTTTTCACTTAAATAAGTGCCCCAGACACGTTTGAATGCCCATAAACCGTAGTGTTCAGAGTCTTTATCTGGATTATTATCAGTTCCACCAAAATCATATGTTTTAGCGCCATGTTCACGCGCAAACTTCATCATCTCATATTGCATATGATGGTTAGGCAAGAAGTCACGGTAATCATTCGATGAAGCACCATATAAATAATATGATTTAGATCCTGCAAACATTAACAATGCACCAGATAAATAAATTCCATTAGGATGTTTTGCTAATAAGTCAGTCATGTCGTCTTTTCTTTCAATAGATTTTTGAATTTTAGCTTCGACATCGTTTAATTTATTTTTAGTCTTGTTACTTTGCTTTCTCTCATATTTATTTTGAAGTTGTGTTTTTTCGTTTTCAAGTTCCTCAAGTTCATTATCAATATCATCTAAGACAGGTTTTGGTTCTAATTTCACAAGGAATAATTCAGCATCGCCATCTTCATGAAGTGAATCATAAATATTTTGGAAATAGCTTAAATCACGTGTTAAAAAGCCGTCACGTTCTCCTGTTATTTTCATTAATTCAGCGAAATTTTTAAGCCCTTCTCGATTTGAACGTTCAACTTTAGTACCACGTTTCAATGAGAGTCTTACTTTAGAACGATTACGGCGCTCAAAACTTTGGAACATTTCCTCATCTGATTTATCTATTGGCGTAATCATTGTCATACGTGGTTGAATATAGTCTTTAGACAACCCTTCTTTGAAACCTTTATGTTTGAAACCTAGCGCATTTAAATTTTTAAGTGCATCTATGCCTTTATCAACTTCTACATCTGGATCAATTTTAATAGCATAGGCTTTTTCTGCTTTAGCTACTTTTTTAGTTTCTTCTAATAACTGTTCCAATGCAGCTTTATCACTATAATCCGTTACGAAACCACGAGAAACGTAACATAGCGTGAATGGTAGTTTAGGTATCTTTTTAAATAATAATTGACCTACACCTTTAATCTCACCATCTTCGCCCACTGCCACACGCTTTGAATACCATCCTGTTAGGCGTTTAGTTTCTGCCCATTTTGTTAACTGTAATAAATCACCATTAGGATGAGCTTTCACAAACGCATCATGCTCTTGGTTAGTGATATTCATCTTTTCCATGCTATAAAAACTCCTTTTTCTTTACATTAATTATAATTATACAATGTCATGTTTTGAGTGTCGACAAACTCGCCGTGCAATTAAAATATTATTTCTAGTTTTAAATATTTGATATAATATATAAACTTAAAATTTTAAATTAGTCTTTAAAAAGAGGTTTAACATGCGATATTTATTATTAATACTATTTATTTTGTTTAACGCGATAGCTATTGTTGTCACTATGACTCAACCTTTAACAGTTTCATATTTTAGTTTAAGAGTAATGTTCGTTGGACTGTCATTCGTCTTAACTATCTTTTTCTTGCTTTTAAGGAAGTCTAAAGTAACTACATATCTCAGCATATTATCTCTAATACTTTCAATCGTTCATATGTCACTAATCGCCCATAGTACTTATATTTATCTATACTAATCTTCAGGCTCGAATCGATATTTTGCACCTTTCGTAATAATTGAGTATGGTACAGTTGTTTCTGTATCTTTAAATATAATCGTGTTATAGCCTGACGTTTTACCATCTTGAATACGGTAAATAATATGGTCTACCGTTAATTGTACATCTGTATAATTATCTCCTTCTTCAAGGATAGTCACATCGAACCATTTTTTCCATTTAGATAGTGTTTTAGAGCGTTTTTCACTATCAATAATTATTTTATGGATTTTAAATTGTTTTTGGAAAAGAGTGTCTAATTTCTGATTATGCACTTCTTCCCTTTCCTCCCATTCTATGAAAAATGGAGGCTTTACCATGTAATCAGGGTCTGCAATGTAAAGTAATTTCCAATTTACTTTATCACCTTTTTTATTCTCTCTATGCATTTCGACTGGTCCAATCGTATCAATGTTGCGTTCTTCTAAAGATTGTTTTATTAATTCAATATTTGATGTTCTTAATGCAATTGTTTTAAACCCTTGTTTGTAGTGATCTTGAACGATTTTAGTCGCAAAAGCAACACGACCTTCTTCTGTTTTAGCCTCTTTATTTAATTTTTCTTTATCTTCTACATCTATCAATTCTATGTAATTTTCATTAATATATGATAAACGATTGAATGTTCCAAATTTGTGATGTTTGCCACCAGAACTAATTTTCAGAATTTCTCCTGGATATTTAAAATTTTTAAGATTGTCTACATAATGAATAATATGGTCAAATCTGAGTTCCATTGATCGTATTCCCCTTTAATTGTTCGACTTGCATCTATCTTATCAAACTTCTTGTATTATTACTTCTTTTATTCACATAACTTATTGATTTAGTATTGCATTTTTTAAAAAAAGGTCATATAATATTTTTCGTCTCAAAATAGTTAGCAAAGCTAACTTATTGGAAGGAGTCTATTATGTTAACAAATGAATTTTTTAACAGTTTCATCGGTTTATACCGACCATATATGAAACGAACGCAATCGATACTCGACCAATTTGATTTACATCCTGGTCAATGGTTGATCTTAAGAGATATTGCCAGTACCTCTCCAACGACCTTAGTTCATATTTCTAAACGTCGTTTTATAGAAAAACCCACTACACGTAAAATTATTAAAGTGTTATATGATAAAGAGTTATTAATTGTAGAACCAAGTAAGGAAGATAAACGTGAGAAGTTACTAAGTCTCTCTGATAAAGGTCAAATATTATATGAAGACGTTTATCGTAAGATATTACCAGTTCAGCGTGAGCTTATTAAAAATGCTGGATTATCTGACGTAGAACTTGAAAATGTTATTTCAGTAATGAACAAACTTCATCATGCATTCTTAGAGGAGGAATCAGAATGACTCAGAATAAGAATGTAAAGCAGCCTATTTTCACGAAAAGTTTTACAGTCAATTTCTCAATCAATTTTTTCGTTTATTTATGTATGTATCTTTTATTAGTAATTATTGCTGATTATTGTAAGACTACTTATCACGCCTCAGATAGTTTAGCTGGATTAGTAGTAGGATTATTTATTATCGGTTCTTTAATAGGTAGATTTGGAACTGGTAAATATGTAAATAAATTTGGTCCAAAAAAAATATTAATTACTGGATTATTATTGCTTGTGATTACACAATTACTTTACTTTATCCCTGGATCAATCACATTCTTAATGTTCGTACGTCTAATTAACGGGATTGCGACTGCTATAGCTACTACTGCAACTGGTACTATTGCAGCACATGTCACACCTGTTGAGCGTAAGAGTGAAGGTATTAGTCTATTTTCACTTAGTTTAGTACTTGGTACAGCTATAGGCCCATTCTTCGGTATCTTATTATTAAAATCATTCTCTATCAATTTACTATTTGCTATATGTGTAGTTTTAGGTGTGATCAGTTTAATAATTTCACTATTTATTAAAATTGATTTTGATGCTGTTCTTAATAAAACAGATGCTAAAATTGCTAAAGCATCAGGCTTTAATATACACAACTTCATTGCAAAAGAAGCAGTACCAGTATCAATAGTTATGATGATTATTGCACTGAACTATGCTTCTATACTGACTTTCTTGAAATTTTTTGCTGAACAACGTCATTTATTAGAAGCATCTAGTTACTTCTTTATTTGTTACTCGATCGCTTCTTTAATTACACGTCCAATTGCAGGTCAAATGATTGATGCACGTACTGAAAATGTTGTCGTTTATCCTGCATTTATCGCACTTATCATTACTTTTGTAGTATTAGTATTCAGTTATAGTGGATGGATGTTATTACTAGCTGGTGTCTTCTTAGGTATTGGTTATGGTAATTTATCATCATCTATGCAGGCTATTGCCATTAAAGTGTCACCTACTAATAAATATGGGATTGCAACTTCAACTTACTTTATTGGTCTAGATATAGGTATAGGATTTGGTCCATCTTTATTAGGCTTATTCACAGGTTTCATTAGTTATACAGAAGTTTATATCATAATGGCTATCGTCGCTGCATTTAGCACCGTACTTTACTTTATTGTTCATGGAAGAAAAGTAAAAACACAATTAAATTAATATCTAGAAAGCGCTAGAAAATATGTCAATATTTCCCAGCGCTTTTTATAATCTATTAATTAGCAATACTAATTGCTTCAATTTCAGATTTCATTTTATCAAGTAATTTCTGTTGCGTTGCATTAAAGAAATAAAATACTTGTCGTTCATCAGTTTCAGATCGTAATTTAGAAATAAGTTCTTTCTTATAAATTTTACGTATTATTACATCTATTTTACTTGTATCCCACAACATCTCGAAATGTAATGTGTCACGTAACTCCTTACCACTAATTTTCTTACCTTCATAAACTTTAAATAACACTACAAATTCCTCTATTGAGATTTTGTACGATGATTTTAACCAATGTTTCAACTGGCTTAATTCTCTTTCTGCTGCAATAAAACGTTGTACTTTTTCTGTTGTCATAATTAAAGCCCTCCAATGTAGATTCTAAGATGTAGTTATAGCTTTATAAATTGAATTTCCTTAATAAAATTATATAACATATACACAATTTAATCTATTACAAATTTTATTTATTTTCCGATTAATATTTAATACAAATTCAGTTATTCATATACTCAATGCTATTATGATAATCATATTCTTTAATCATAGGTATTACATTCAATAATGATTTACTTTAAATTTAAACTATTAATTGAATATATTTTCCAAAAATAAAAAAACTCTAGCAATACTCGTAAACCATTGCTAGAGAAGTATATCTAACCACCGATGTAGTTCATATTAATTTTTTTGCGTTGTCTATTTTTAACCGTTTGCTCTGTACGTTCATCTGAATAACGATCATCTCGAACATTCCATAAGCTTATAAGTTGTTCTCTTAATTCGTCATCAGTTACGCCTGATCGTATAAATGATTTAATATTAAAGCCCTCAACAGTACTGAATAAACATCCGTAAAATTTACCATCAGATGATAATCGTGCTCTCGTGCAAGTAGAACAAAATGATGCTGACACACTTGTAATTAAACCAAATTGAGCGCCATTATCTTTGTGCTTATAGTACTTCGCTACTTCTCCGAAATATTTTGGGGGTACTGGTTCAATATCAAAATGAGACTCAATCATATCTAGCATCTCATTTTTAGTTACAACTTTACTAAAATCCCACCCATTATCATTACCTACATCCATGAACTCGATAAATCTGATTTCAATATTCTTATCTTTAAAGTAATCTACCATTGGAATAATTTGATCATCATTAATACCTTTTTGAATGACAACGTTTACTTTAACATGGAAACCAATAGAAACGGCGTAATCAATTTGATCTAAAATGGTAGTTGCTTTGATATTGCGATTATTTATCGCTTGGAACACTTCATTATCTATGGCATCTAAACTAACATTAATGCGACGCAAACCGGCATCGTATAATTTTTGTCCATGTTTTTTTAATAATAGACCATTAGTGGTCATACCGATATCTTCAATACCATCAATTTGATTTAACTCAGCTATAAGTTGATATAAATTTCGTCTAAGTAGTGGTTCGCCACCAGTTATACGTAACTTCTTCACACCAAGTTCTGCATACACTTTCGCGATTCTAACCATTTCTTCAAACGTTAATAACTCATCTTTAGGTAGGAATACATAGTCATCACCGAAGATTTCTTTAGGCATGCAATAGTCACATCTAAAATTGCAACGGTCTGTTACTGAGATACGCAAATCGCGAATGGGTCGACCTAATTTATCTTTGATTTGTGTAACCATAAATGGACCCTCCTTAATGATTTATCTGTTGTCTCAAGTCATCTAAATCTTCTTGATAGTTGATATTCTTATACCAATATTCAGGTGATTGTATGTTAGTAACATCTAAACATTCCGTCGTCACATTTTTATAAACATGTCGTAAACTATAATCATTCGAAGCTAAAGCTTCATCCATAACGTTTATACAATTTGGATGATAAAAGGCTATAGTTGGTAGAACTCGATCATGTTCAGAATAAGCAGCTATATCAATTTGATCTTCTATGAGTCTTGATACTAAAAATTGGTATAAAGCACTAATAGCCTTACCTGTTACCATAGGGGTATCAACAGATATTACAAAAAACAGTTCTTCATCGTTGTATTGTTTCATTACAGTATGAATACCAGCAAGTGGACCTTTATCTTTATTGTTAGCGTCATCTATAATAACATTGTCATGTTTAAATTGATTAGCTAATTGATCATTGGTGCTTATAATAATATCATTAAACATATTAGTTTCTTGTAAGGTTTGAACAATTTGTTGGTAAAATAATTGTCCATCTATTTCGGCAAATGCCTTTGCCTTACCAAAACGTTCTGAATGACCACCTGCTAAAATAATTGCTTTCATTTCCCGTTAACCTCCACTTACTGGAGGAATCAATGCAACAATGTCTGTTGGTTGTATGATATCCTCATCCTGTACAAATTCTTCATTTACTGCAACCTGAAACTTTTTAGATTTAATTGAAGGATGTCTTTCAAACAGATATTGTTTAAAAGCATCAACGTTAATTGCTTCATTAATATCAATTGTTTCACTATCAGTTTGCAAAATTTCTTTTATTTCAGCGAAGTATAATACCTTCACGTTAGTCCTCTCCTTTAGTAGCTAGATCGTGGCTACCTCTTTGATGTCCTTGCCACTCTGCACCGTCTTCCCAAATTTCCTTTTTCCAGATTGGAACGACTTCTTTAATACGTTCAATAGCATATTCGTTAGCTCTATATGCATCTTTACGATGGGGTGATGAAACTGCAATTAACACTGCTATATCTGAAATTTGAAGTGGCCCAATGCGATGAACAATTGTTGTAATCGTCCCTGGCCAACGCGTTTCTATCTCATCACCTATTTGTGCTAATTTTTTCTCTGCCATAGGTACATATGCTTCGTATTCTAGATATTCTGTTTTAATACCTTTAGTCCATTCTCTTACATGTCCTGTAAATACAACTACAGCACCTTGGTGTTCATTTATAGTAAATTCTCGATACTGTTCTGTTTGGATGGGTTTAGTAACGATTTCAAATTGTTTCATTTAATGTCAATCCCTTTGCTCTATCCATTGTAATAACCAATAATCATATTGTGATAACGCATGTTTATCATAAACATAATAACAATATTTAACACTAGTTAATTGCTTTAACTGTTCTAATTCTTCAGTAGTCTGATAGACGACCACTTTATCAAAATGTTCATCTTTAAACCCTTCAACCAAAATGATATTACAATCAATTGTAACAGATTGGTCAATCATTTGAGTAAGATTTTGTTTATATGCACGCGTGACAGTTTGTTGATAGTGTTCACCTTGCACAATACTTTGATCTGCTCCAGCATTAAAATGTTTCATATGATCTACATGGTCTTCTTGAAGCGTTATATCATCACCAATGTGGCCATGATGCTTGATTGTGACTATTGTGTAACCATAAGATTTTAAAAATTCTATCGTATGTTGCATCAAGGTTGTTTTTCCTGAATTTTTAAAACCAACTATTTGCAAAATCATAGTGTCATTTCCGTTTCATAGACATTCGATTCAGTTAAAATAACATTAACTGTATGACCTGCTTTAAATCCTCTAGTGCCCCCTGGCAACATAATCATTGAATTGCTATGTGCAATTGCTACTACTGCACCAGATTTATTAAATCCTGATGGCACTACTGTCGCACCACTCTGTGAAAATGTAGCAGATGCTCGAATAAAACGAGTAAAGGGATTCGCCTTAGTAAAATCTTCCATTAAAGTAGCTTTAACAACTTGAGGGTAATAGGCAGTTGCCCCCATCATATGTTGAATCGCAGGTTTGACAAATAATTCAAATCCAGTGAAACAAGCTGATGGATTACCTGATAAACCAAACAAATATTGCCCATTTGCAACAGCTACGGTTGTTACACTACCTGGTCTCATTGCAACTTTATTAAATAACACCTCTGCATTTACAGCTTTGTAAATTTCAGGTAGATAGTCAAAATCTCCAACAGAAACGCCACCCGTAGTAATTACGATGTCATGTTTTGACATGGCATCTTTGACAACTGAAATACTACTTTGCAAATCATCTTGTTGAATTTTATATGCTTCAACGTTTAATCCAGCTTTTGCAGATAGTGCTTTGATCATTGGACCATTTGAATTGCGTATTTTACCTGGTTGTAATTCATCATCCACATCTAATAGTTCACTACCAGTTGCAATGACTGCAATACTTGGGCGTTGTGTCACAGGAACTTTAGAGTAACCATATGTTGCTAGAACGGCTATTGCACCTGGATTAATGATTTGACCTTTTTTCAAGACAATATCACCTGTTGTTGTTTCTTCACCCTTAAGAGATACATTTTCATTTGCTTCAAATGACTTACGTATTGTAAACGTATCTCCATCCTCAACTGTTTGTTCAAACATGACTACTGCATCTGCACCTTCTGGAATTTGGGCTCCTGTCATAATACGTACTGCTTCATTTTGACCTAGTATTTTATCTGAAACTGAACCTGCGCCTATATGATCAATCACTTTAAATTGTTTACGATTTTCTGAGTATGCACCAGCAGAATCTTTACTTCGAATAGCAAACCCGTCATAAGGTGATTTATTAAAACGAGGAATATCGTAAGTTGCAACAATATTCTCCGCAAGTACATATCCTAAGCTATCTTCTAACATCACTTCTGTAGTATTCAAATATATATCCTGTTGAACAACACGATTTATCGCTTCTTTAACTGGTATTGGGTTTCTTTTTTCAACTGACATACTTATCATCTCCAAATTATAATTTAAAATCATGATATACTAACCCTATCAGGAGGGTTATTATGTCAAAATTCACTCATATCAATGAACAAGGTAATGCTAAAATGGTAGATGTCTCAAATAAAAATATTACTAAACGTACTGCTCAAGCTCATTCTAGCATTACTGTTAATGAAACAATTTATCAACAAATTATAGATAATACTAATAAAAAAGGCAATGTACTTAACACTGCACAAATTGCTGGTATTATGGCAGCTAAAAACACATCGACGATTATACCTATGTGTCATCCTCTACCTTTAACAGGTATAGATGTTCAATTTAACTGGCAAATTAATGATAATACTACATACACATTAAATATCACGGCTATTGTCTCCACTACAGGAAAAACAGGCGTTGAGATGGAGGCATTAACAGCCGCTTCTGCAACTGCTTTAACTGTTTACGATATGACCAAGGCAGTCGATAAAGGTATGATTATCGGTGAGACTTACCTTGAATCAAAATCAGGTGGCAAATCTGGTGACTATCGTCGTTAAGTTATTTCGAGCGCTCATATAATGTTTCAATTTAAATAATAAAGTCATGGATGCAAAACTTCAATTAGGGAAACCTATCATTTAAGTTTAAATCCATGACTATTTTTTTATTTATTCAATTCATGCAACATATGGTTTAATTCTGGCTTGATTAACTTTTCAATAGCCAATTTCACAGCTCCAGTAGATCCTGGTAGAGTATAAATTAATTTGTTCTTCACTGAACCAGCGACTGCTCTTGATAACAATGCTTTAGTTCCGACATCCTCTGTGTAACTTAAATATCTGAATAATTCTCCAAAACCTTCGATTTCTTTATCCAAAAGTGGCTTAACCGCTTCTATCGTAACATCTCTTTGTGCAATGCCAGTTCCACCAGTTGTAATTATGACATCAATATCAGATGCCAACCATTGTTCAATTTGAGATTGAATAGCTACTTTATCATCTTTGACAATAGCATAGTTTGAATTTAATACTTCGACATTGATATCTTGTATTAAAGTTTGTACAAGTTGACCACCTTTATCCGTCTCTTTATCCCTAGTATCAGATACAGTTAAAACTGCACATTGAATCATTCTATCTACTTTCGCGTGATCATGTTGATGCATTAATTCCACTCCTATCCGAATAATTGATTGATTAAATGAATGGCATCTAACGTCTTCGTTGTACCATGTATAAGCATTCGTCCACCCTCAAAACTAACAATTCGATGTCCTTTATATTCAAACATTATCATATATTTGTTTTCTCGATAATTAAGGTGATGTTGCTTAAGAAATTCACGTACCATTTCCTGGGAAATTTTATCATTATCATATTGTACTGTATCCCTACCACATAACGTTGCATATAATGTATGCTGTTTATTTAAATATGGAAAGGAAGGATTTGAACCACATGTTGGACACTCTTTTCTAAACATACGGCTAAAACCAAATGTAAAATGTTGACCATCCCATATATCTCCATAAGTTAATTTAGTAGGCACTGATTGCTCAGTTAATAATTTAAAGGTATCTCGCAATTGAAAACTTGTAGTCATCGTAACAGCAGGTTGTATAACACCTACAGTGTCACAAGTTAAATTAATTGCTGGTAGTTGAGGCATTAAACAGTTAAAACAAGGTGTCTCTCCTGGAATAAATGCTGCTTCTATATAAGTACTCTGCACGACACCACCATATATCCAAGGTATATTCTCTTTAAAAGAAAAGTCATTAATTAATTGTCTTGTTTCAAAATTATCTGTCGCATCAATAATAAGATCTACATGTTTAGCATACTTATCTAAAAAATAATAATCGACATGTGTAATAAAAGTTTTTAGTTTCAAGTCATGGCGCAATGCTTTTAAATGGCGTTCCGCTGCTACAACTTTAGGCAACATAGTATTAGCATCTTCTTCAGTAAATAATGTTTGTCGTTGTAAATTGCTAAATTCAATATAATCTCTATCTACAATTGAAAGTGTTTTGATTCCCGCACGAACGAGACCCTCAGCAACATGGGTTCCTAACGCTCCCATACCAACAATGAGTACATGTTTTTGACTAATTTTCTGTTGTCCTTCGTGTCCTATTCCTTTAAACAAAGTTTGTCTAGAATAACGTTCACTCGTCATTTTCATTGCCCTCTCTAGTTAATATCCATTTCTATCATTATATCGAACAAAGCGGGAGTGGTACAGAATTCAATATGAATTCATCGGCCACACCCGCAATGTTGACTAGATTTAATAATAGTCTATTATAAGCATCTTGTTAACTTAGATAATAATCATAATTCTGCTATAACGCTAAAATTTTATAATTTTAATCCCAATCTATCTTTAATTAACCTATCTTAATAATTTTATCAGCCAATACTTCAGCTTCAAAATTAGAATGTGTGACAAAGATGATTGGTATTTTCCATTCTTTAAAAATACGTTTAATTAAATTTATTCCTTCATCTCTCGTTGCATCATCTAGACTTGAAAATGGCTCATCTAATAAAATCAAGTCTGGCTTTGTACTTAGTGTTCGAGCTAAAGCAACACGTTGAGATTCTCCACCAGAAAGTGTCGATGGATATTGCTCTTTTAGATAATGAATATTTAGACGATCCATTAAATCATCTATATGGACAGATGGTTTAGACATAAAAGTTATATTTTTGTAAACTGTCATATTAGGAAACAATTGGTAATCTTGGAATAAATAGCCAATTTTGCGATTTTGTATTTTCAGATTGACTTTATGCTCAGTATCAATAATCAGTCTGTCATTGACTTTGATATAGGCTTTATCTGGTGTTCTTAAACCTGCTATCATATTTAGCACTGTGGTTTTACCTATTCCAGAAGGCCCTCGGATTGCGTAAATTTTAGGGACTGTATCGTTAATGTTAATATCAATAAATGTCTTTTTTAATTGATATTGAAGCTTTAACTCTAACATCTACTCTACCTCCCTATATTTATCTTTATTCGTAAAATTCAATACACCAATTACCGTAATTGAAAATGCGACTAACACAAGCACCCATAACCAAGCTTGATTTTCTCTACCTTGTTCAACTAAGAAATAAATTTCAAGTGGTAACGTGTTAGTTTTATTGGGTACATAGCCTGCAACCATTAATGTTGCACCGAATTCACCTATTGCACGTGCAAAACTCATCATTATACCCGCTATAATTGAACGTTTAGATAGCGGTAAAATTAGACGATAGAATATTTTATTCTCACTTGCCCCCATGATGCGAGCAGTATTTAGCATTTTCGGGTTAATACTTCTAAATCCTTGAATAGTGTGTTGATACATTAACGGAAAACTAACAATGACAGATGCAATTACTGCACCTGTCATTGTGAATACTACTGGAAGATGTAGTATGTTTTCAAAAAATTGTCCTACAACACTTCTAGGAGAAAATATTATAAGTAAAATAAACCCTAGCACCGTAGGAGGTAGAACAATGGGTAATAATATAAAACTTTCAAGGAGTTTAGTAAGATGCCCTTTTCCTTTATAAAGCAACCGGCAAACAAAGATACCTAGTACTGATACAATAATGGTACTTATGACAGCCACTTGAATCGAAATCCAAAAAGGTGTAATGTCAGGCATACTTATTACCTCCTAAATTTCAAAATGATATTCTTTCAAGATATCTTTTGCTTTTTTAGATTTTAAGAAGTCCATCCACTCTTTTGCAAGTTTCTTATCTGAAGTAACACCTGCTTCGTAAGTGATTGGTTTTTTAAGTTCAGCTTCTTTAATTTCGTTTACTTTATCTGTTTTCTTTTTATCAGTATATAAATCAGTTTCATAAACAAAGCCCATTTCAGCGTTGCCTTTTTCAACATAATTTAATACTTGTTTAACATCTTTAGCGTAAACTAAATTATCTTTAACTTCACCGTATAAACCATGATCTTCTAAGTATTGTTTCGCATATTTACCTGCTGGAACTGTTTTAACTTCACCAATCGCTAATTTTTCATTATCTTGTAAATCTTTAACTGATGATTTATCGCTATTTTTATCTCCGACTAAGACAAGTTTGTTATGAGCGTATTTATATGCATCGTGTGCCTTGTCTTTGTCTTTTAACATATCAACATCTTTAGTATTTGCAGACATGAATACGTCAGCTGGAGCACCTTTTTCGATCTGTTGTCTTAATGCGCCTGAACCACCATAGTTAAAGCTTACATCAACATTTTTATGATCTTTTTTAAATTCTTTTTCTAATGCTTTACTAACATCACCTAAGCTCGCTGCTGCCGAAATTTGTAATTCTTGTTTTTTGTCATTATCTTTTTTACTAGAATCAGATGATTTATTGCCACTATCATTACTACCAGAATTTGAACATCCTGCTAAAATAATTACTAAAGTAGCAATCACTGCCATGAAATGTTTAATATTCATTTCTTAACCCCTTCCTTTTATACATTCAATTATACGCTATTCTTAATCTTTTGAAAGGTATAAATTATAAAAATCCACCTAATATCCATATTATTAAATACATTTAATATACTATTAATTATTTATATGTAATTTAAATCTTTTCAAATTGTGACTAAAAGTTTTAATATAGAATTACATATCCTTAAAGGAGAAATATAAATGAACAAAGATGTGTTACAGGGGCAATCTATTATCCGCTATGAAGATGGACAATTAATAAATACAACAGATAGTTATGTTACAGAATTTCCATTGACTATCAATGTAAACGGTACGGAATTCGCAACGGTTATTTGTAGCCCGACACATATGGAAGAACTTGTAGTTGGATTTTTAGCCTCAGAGGGAGCTATTTATAAAAACGAAGAAATAAAATCATTACAAATAGATGATAGCAAAGGCTTTGCACATGTAGAGTTAACTAAAGAGTTAGGCGATCGCTTTGAATACTCTACTAAACGCATGATTGCATCTTGTTGCGGAAAAAGTAGAGAATTTTACTTTCACAATGATGCGGCAATAGCTAAAACCTCAATGTCAAAAATAACATTAACTCCTAAACAAGTACTCAATATGATGACTGGATTACAAACTGCAAGTACATTATTTAAACAAACTGGTGGGTTGCACAATGCCGCCATTAGCGATGGTAATGAATTTTTCGAACATAGACAAGATATTGGTCGCCATAATGCTCTAGATAAACTATATGGGTTTTGTCTTGAAAGACGTATTCCTGTAAGAAATAAGGTGCTTATTTTTAGTGGACGTATTTCATCTGAAATATTATTAAAGGCGGCTAAAATAGGTGTAGGCGTTATATTATCTAAATCCGCACCTACGACTTTAGCTATTACATTAGCCAACGATTTAAATATTACTGCTATTGGCTTTATTAGAGATGGAAGTTTTAATGTTTATAGTCATCCTGAACGTATTAAAGCCACAGAGTAGTTGGAATAATTAGTTTAAACTACTCTGTGCCTTATTTAATTAACTTCTTCTTTAACTATGTGGTAAACAAAACTTTGATACGTATAACCTTGTTTTAAATACATATCTTTTGCTGTTTCTTCTCCATCAGCTACAAGTATAACTGGTCGTTCATTTGCTAAGTTACCTATGTATGCTTGTATTGTTGACCCAATACCTTGTCTTTGAAATTGCTCAATTACACCAAAACTATCAATTTCAATAGTTACGTCAGTAATAATAACATCAACAGTCCCTACTGGTTCATTTTCAACATAAGCAACTAATCGTTTTTTATTGTTTTTTTTTGTAGGATGGTTTGTCTTACATTATTAATACTTTCAATAGCAAATGGTTTACCATAAGGCAATGCAAATGAATAATAGATATTCAAATAATCTTCTATATTGCTTTCATCAACTTCTTTAATGTCTACATCATTTCTACTAGTTAACTGTGTTAATTCAGTTCCTTCTATAATATAGAATTCAAGTATGCCTAATTGAAAATCTCTATCTTTAATTGCATTTATCCACTCCTGGCTTAATCTTTCATTCTCTGGAAAAGTAAACGCTAAGTGATTTGAATCCTGTTTTTGATGCAGTTCATATTGAGAGGTCATATCCTTGAACCACTGATCTAATGTGGGCATTTCTTTATAAAACCACTTATTCGTATCATACTTAAGCGGTTCTGAAGGCGTTAAATAAATAATTTTCTGCTTATCTTCATGATATAAATGCCCATCTTGCGCAATATTATGTATTGATATATTTGACATAGCTATATTCACCCACCCTATTAGCTTGATAAATTTATTGTATCAAACTTTTAAACCGTGAATGATTTAAAAGAGTTACACCAATTAAACTTGCAATAATGGCTTTAATAATATCTCCAGGTATAAATGTAAATGACAATAAGAATGCTTTGCTTGCATGGATATTTATAATGAAGCCCATAATAATCGTACCCACGATATCTAAGAATAATACACCAATAACTAAAGTAGCGACTAATAATATCGCAAAGTTAATATTATTAAAGTATCGGTCTCTCACTAATCCTATACCAAATGCAACTACTGGATATAAGAATAAGAATCCTGCTGATGGTCCCGCAAATACTCCGATTCCTCCACGTCCACCAGATAGAACTGGTAAACCTGCAGCAGCTAATAGTAAAAAGACAATGATACTCAGTGTCCCATATTTTTTACCTAGAATAATACCTGCTAAAAATATGCCTATATTTTGTAAAACAATAGGTACTGGCATAATTGGAAGCGGGATTCCTGGTACCAATCCTAAAACACAAATAATTGCTGTCATTAAAGCTGTGTAAACTAAATTTCTTGTATTCATGTTGTATCCTCCTTCTACGAAAATGATTATACCACTAATGTAAACTTTATAAAATATAAAGTTTACATTTAAGAAGGAGAATCTACTTTTTTAGCTAAATCAGTAATATAATTAAAGAAGTCATCATGCTTAACATCAGTGACAACTTTGATAGAACGCCCACTTTCTTTAATAAATGTACGTCCTTGACTAGGCCCTTTAAATTCTACATCTACATTCAATGATTTATATTGAACTAAATCAGGTTTCCCTATATAAGCAGTGGTTAAGACATCCCATAAGAAGTATGTAGAATTTGTAATAAAGTGTGTCAAAGGCGGTACTGCAGCATAGCTAACACCTAAAAAATCTACACCTGGATATTGACGTTTATCAGCCCACATTTGTCGAATGTCTAATGTTAACGGAACTTTATTGGTGCTTTCTAAAGCTACCATATCTATCGCTATTTCACTATCAAATACTGTCTTAACCGCATCCGGATCCCAAAACGCATTCCACTCAGCTGTACCATCATGTTCAGGCTCTTCTACGTTACCTTTTTCGAGAAACGTTCCGCCCATCCAAACTAATTTTTCAATATTATTTTGAATGCCAGGTTCAATTTTAAGCGCTTTAGCCAAATCTGTTAGTGGTCCAGTAAATAGCAAAGTTACAGGTTCACTTGATTGACTTAATACTCTCATAATGTCCTCATACGCTTCTATATCACTGATGGTAGACTGTTTATTGGTAGTTGATTCATTTAATATGGGTAACGCATCCATAAAGAATGCATGCATTCTCCATTCTTTTGGAAAAGGATTAGCCCCACGTTCATAGGACGGCGCAACCTGTAAAGAATTATTAGAAAATCGATTTATAATTTTACATGAAGCGCTGACTGAAGGTTCTAAATAACAATCTGCTCCTATAGTACTAACACCTACTAATTCGATATCATCCATTTGTAATAATAAAAACAAAGATATTAAATCATCTACTCCACCATCGTGATTAAAATATACTTTACGCAAAAAGATTCCTCCTTACATACATTTGTAAATTTAAAAAAGCTACGACTACATTATATGTAATCATAGCTTAAATATCATAAATAATTGATTATAGTTTTTATATTTTATTATTTACTAGCTTTAAGTAACTTGTCTTTTAAATCTTTTCTCATAAAGTAAAGCGTATAAGGGTCATTATACCAGTATGTTTCAGCTTTAACTTCAATAACGTTATTATTTTTCACTGCAGGTAAATTTTTCCATATATTAGTTGTTTCATAACTTGGTTTAGATTTACCTTCACCAGTTGATACGATATAATCACCAGCTACGTCTTCAATTTTTTCTTGGCTTACTTCAGCCCAACCTTCTTTCTTAACTAAATCTTGTTGGCCTTTAGGCATTTTTAAATCAAAGGCTTGATATAATACTTCGCCCCCACGACCCCAGTTGTCGCCGTAAGTGTAAACTTTTTTATCAAATTCATCTAAGATAGAAACTGTTGAATCTTTACCAATTGCATCTTTGATTTCTTTTCCATCTTTTTCAGTTTGTTTCTTCCATTTGTCTTCCCATTTTTTAACTTCGTCTTCTTTACCCATAATCTTACCTAGCATTTCTTGTTGTTCTAAATATTTATGTTTTCCATAATCAACTACAATTGTTGGGGCAATTTTTTGATATTTTTTAATATTTTTATCAGTAGAGTAAACAATAATTAAATCAGGTTTTTTCTTAGCAACTTTCTCAACGTCAGCTTCACCAATTTTAGTCGTGTCTTTAAATTTATTTTTTAAAATTGGACTTTGATCAACTTGATTATTTACTGCAACAATATTTGCGCCTAATTTATGTAAACCACCCGCAAAAGTAGGTGCTACTACCGCAATACGTTTTGGATCTTTAGGGATTTTTATAGTTTTCCCACTATCTAATTTATATGATTTTGTTTCTTCTTTTGAATCGGATTTACCTGAACCACCATTATTACCACATGCAGCTAAAACGATGATTAGAACAAGTAAAGGTAAAATTAACTTTTTCATAACATCCTCCTATTGAAAACGATTATCAATTTCATCAAAAATTATATCCTACTACCTCTTTATTTACAATAAAAATTTTAATAATTTGTGAAATTAAAAAGAGGCTGAGACAAAATAAAATGTCTCAGCCTACTTTATCATTTTGTCAGTAGATGACTGATTTGAAAATGCGCTTGAATCAAGCTTTTTTCAAACCTAGTCATCCTTGACTGGTAGGCGGGGCCCTAAAAAAGAGAATTTCCTAAAGAAACTCTACAAGCTAAACAAGTTGGGGTTCGGGGCCCCAGCAAAGAGAATT